>JBDSPT010000236.1:0-3489 GCA_039930205.1 Opitutus sp.
GCTTGGCCAACACGGTTTCCTCAATCTCTTCGAGCTCGGAACCCAGCTCCGTCATCACCGGTTGATAGTTGTCGACGAGGTGGTCGAGCAAGGTGTGAGCGAGACGATCCGGACCGCGCGCCACGACCCCCGTGCTTTTTACGACGCGATCGATGGTGGCCTGGACCGTCTTCAAGGGCGTGCGGTGGAACGTGACGAGGTACTCTTTGCCGAGGAAAAAATCCAGTTCCGTGCTGTTGAATTTCTCAGTGCGCGTGAAGTCGACGGCATGCGTCACGATGAAGAGATACGTTTCGTAGTCTTCGATCTTCGGCAATGAACTGGGCGTGAGACAGTCCTCGATCGCGAGAGGGTGAAACTGAAAAACGTTCTCCAGGACGGACTTCGTTTCCTCCTCGGTGGGATCGTCCAGATCCACCCAAAGGATCAGGCCTTTGTCGGCGCCAACGAGTCGAAGCGCTTCGATCTCCAGGTCGCGACCGACCAGCCTGCCCTCATTGAAAACGAACGAGTGGATCATGGCGGCGAAGCTAGTCGTGAGGGGACCGTTGCCAAGCCTTGCGGGCCGGGCTAGGCCGCACCCAACAATTTGTTCTCGGCCGCCGTCAGGACCCTGACGAAATCTTCGGGAGTTTCAGCAGTGAGGAAAGCCTGACGGTTGTCCGCATCCTTCAGCATCCGACACAGCGTGCTGAGCACCTGCAGGTAGTCGCCGGGACGCGTCTTGGGCGTCCCGAGCATGAACATCAGCCGGATGGTTTCGCCGTTCTCAAACGGGACGCCGGCTTCGCTGCGGCCCACCGCCAGCACGATTTGTTGAACGTGATCGGTGCGGGCGTGCGGCACCGCAAATCCGTGGCCGAGGCTCGTGGTGTCGAGCCGATCGCGGGCCAGCAGCTCCGCGTAGAACCCGTCGAAGTTCTGGACCCCGGGATGAGATGCCAGAAGTTGCGCGACCTCGTTGAGTGCGGAGGTGCGTTTGGTATTTTTTACCTGCAGGGAAATGCGGGTAGGATCGAGGAGTTGGGAAACGCGGCCGGGCATGCGAGGTGCAGACAAGAGATGGTCACTCAAAGTCACACGTTTCGCAAAATTCTTGGCAAGCGCGGAGTCGGCAACTGCGGGAAAATCGTTTGCGCAGGTATTTGCGGCTCGGTAATCACCTGCATGTTCACTTTGTCGCGCTTCGCTGGGGTGCTGCTCCTTGGAATCGTAACCCCGGCCGCGCTGATCGCGGAGGAGTTCTCGAAGGCGATCACACCAGAGGAATTCGCCGCGGCCGGGTTGTCGAAGTTGACGCCGGAGGAACTCGCGCGCCTCGACGCATTGGTCCGCGGTCAGAGATCCACGGAAGTGGACCGCGTGAAAGCGGAGACCGCGGTGCGCGTGGCCGCGGAGACGACCGAGAGGGTGCAAGCGGAAACGGAGCAGCGGGTGCAGGCGGAAACGACCCAGCGCGTCGAAGCTGAGACGACCAAGCGCGTAGAGGCGGAAACGACAAAGAAAGTGAAAGCGGAGATCGCGGCATTGCCGCCGCCTCCGGCCACGCGGGCGCCCGCGGCTCAAAGTGGGAGTTTGCTCAACCGCCTCCGGGTCGTGCTGTCACCGGGCACCGACATTGAGTACACAACGGTCGAATCCGAACTGGTCGGGAAATTCCGCGGGTATGGTCCCGGAACGGTGTTCACGCTCGCCAATGGTCAGCAGTGGCGAGTGGTGGAAGGCAGCTACTGGTCATCGGCGAAAAACGCGGACAAGTTGCGCAAGGTGGTGGTTGAACCCGGCGTGCTCGGCAGCTTTTTTCTGAAGATCGATGGCGGAGGACGACCAAAAGTGTCGTTCGTCGGGAATACGAAGTGAGCGCGAGAGGATTGAGCAAGCGAAGATGTACCCGCTCTCCGCACTCGTCACTGCGGGAGCCCCCGACGAGTTGGGGCCGTGGCAGTCCAGCGAGATTGCTTCGTCGCAGCGCTTCTCGCAGGGAACCCGTAGGCAGCGCGCTCGCGCGCGCTTTGTGGGAGGGGCAGCGGCGCGGGTCCGCCGGAATCGTCAGCGCTCTTTTGGCTGCTCGATCACCGTGACCTGGTCGTTCTCGAAGGTGATCCGGATGTGTTCTTCGGTGTGCTCGCTGTACACTTCCGTGTAAACGGGCTCGAAGAAGACTGAGTAACGGTTGCGCACGGGATCGTACACCAGGATGCGGCGATATCCGCTGTGCATGTTGCCTTCGTACTCCTCGTGATAGCTGTTGTAGATCCAGATGGTCTCTTTGCCTTGAGCGGTGGTCGTGTCGCGTCTTTCGTCAGGGCGCCCCAGTGCGATGTACACCATGTCAGGTGAATTCCCGACCTCGATCATGCCGCGGCGCAGTTTCTCGCGTTCTTCCGGAGCAAGTGACGCGAACGTCGACGCCTTTTCCTTGGAGCGGCGATCGAACGTGTCGCAACCGGCCAGCGCCAAAGTGATCAACGAGAGCGAAACGAGGAGAGCTGATTTCATGGGGGATTTATACGAGAGAAACCTGCGGGTGGATTCCGCTACCGCAAGTTCAGGACGTAATCCCAAATTCGCCACGCGTCCAATTCGCCTCAACTCTTTAGGGGCAGCGAGAAGTGGAAGCACGATATCTTCATTCGCTTCCTGAGATAGAATCGATGCGCATCGACGCGCTGGGTGCCGGAATCGAGCGAGAATTCGTCGAACCCTTCCGCTCGCGCTTTCGTCACCAACCAGTCGATCAGTTGATCGCCGTATCCGTGAGAGCGACTGGCCGCATCGGTTACGAGATCGTCGACGTAAACGGTTCGACCGGAATAAAGCATGTCCATCGACCGAAATCCGGCGACGGAGCGAACGACTCCTTCCGTGTCGGCGGCAAACGCGAGCTGGTAGGTCTGTGCCTGCATGGCGCGGACGCGGCCGACGAACTCGTTTTCGATGAGCTTGGACCGGAGTTGAACCATCACGGCAAAACAACGGGCGATGTCGGCGTCGGAATCGGCGAGGGAAAGGGTGCAGGGACTCATGGAGAAGCAAATCGGGCAACGGCCTGGACGAACGCTCGAACCACCGGCGGCGTTTCGCCGCGAAGTGCGGCGCGTTCGGGCTGGAAGAGAGTTCCGATGAAGAACGGGTGCGCCGAGGACGCGAGCTCGGCCGCGCGCGGCTCGCCGTTTGGGTCAAACGCGGTGAACCAAAGACCAGCCGCCTCGAAGCGTTCGCGAAAGGAAACGGCCGGCCCGTAATTGCAATGATAGCCTTCGTGGGTGGCAGTGGAGCCGTAGATGCGGTGCAGCTCACTTCCGGGCAGGAGTCGCAGCTCTCCCGTTTGCTCAATGAGGGAGCAGGTGAGCCGAGTCACCACGAGCGCGTCCGCGTTCGGATTCGTCTCGGCGTGGTCGGCTTCATTGATGCCGAGAACGTTTCGAGCGAATTCAATCAACGCGTGCTGAAAACCACCGCACGTCCCGAGAAAAGGCCGACCACTTT
>JBDSPT010000237.1:0-5346 GCA_039930205.1 Opitutus sp.
GCGGAGCCGGCGTCCGGTGAGTTAGCCGAGAGCCAGGGCGGCGACGCCGCTGGCCATCGCGAGCGCGGCGAGGATTCGCCGCCGACCATGAGCTTCGCGGAGGAACCGCGCTCCGATAAATGCGCCGATGACAATGCTCACTTCGCGGGCGGGTGCGACGTGGCTGACGGGAGTAATGGTCATCGCCGTCATTGAACCGCCACACTGTTGAAGCGGCGGGAGGGAAGATCACGGATTAAATGGTCTGGCAACGCGGCGAGAGCGCCAAGCCGGATACCGGCAGTTGGAAGTAGCCACCGTCGTGAGTCGGTGGAAGCGCAGTGGGGCGAGCCGGTCATCGGTCTCACGCCCGATGCTGCAAGAATTCTCCGACCTCGAATGCATAGATCCGGCTTGGGCATGCGGCGGCCGAGGGTCGCGGTTGAGCGCGCTGAGAAGTGGGGTGGTATTCCCCCAAATCAGCTCTCGAAAGACCGGTTATTCTGAGACGGTAAACCGATGCCGGGCGGTGGGTGGAAGACGCCGGCGCACGGTAGCTTGGCTTCGGGAATGACAAAGGGGTGGCGTTCACCAGCAGCCGACGAAGAATCGCCGCAGGTGTGGGCCTGCCGGCGGAATTCGCCGTGCGTTTAGGGCGGAGAGCATATGGTTTCGTCCCTCCATGCGCCCGATCTTCCGTGAACTACGCCCGACGCTGACCTTGGCGTTGCCCATTACAATTGGGCAGCTGAGTCAGATGCTTATGGGCGTAACGGACAGCGTGATGATCGGTCGAACGGGCACCATCCCCCTCGCCGCCTCATCGTTTGGCGGGAACGTGTTCAATGTATTCTACGTGCTGGGTATCGGCCTGATGTTGCCGGTGTCGGTCTTTGTTTCGCACGCACGGGGTGCGGGGCGGATGCAGGATTGCGGCGAGTACCTGCGCCACGGACTCGCGCTCGCCGTCGCCTTCGGCAGTGTTGAGACAGCGGCGCTGGTGGGAATCGCCTTTCAGCTGGACTGGTTTGGACAGCCTCCGGAGGTCTTCGCCATCGTTAATCCGTATTTTCTGCTGATCGGTGCGTCGATCATGCCGGTCCTGGTCCACCTCGCCCTCCGGCAATTTGCGGAAGCGATGGGCAAGCCCTGGGTGCCGATGATCATCATGCTCCTGAGTGTCGGCCTCAATGCCTTCGGGAACTGGATCTTCATCTATGGACACTGGGGAGCACCGGCGATGGGCCTTGCAGGCGCGGGACTGTCGACCTTGCTTTCGCGCATTGTGGCCATGGTGGTACTATTCGAGTGGGTACGTCGCGATGCCGTTCTGCAAACAGCTCTGCCGGGACGATGGGGCGCACCTTTGTCAGGTCCGCGATTGCTTGAGATGCTGAAGCTCGGGTTGCCGGCGTCGGGCATGCTCGGCTTTGAGAGCGCGGCGTTTTCCGCGGCGGCGGTGATGATGGGGTGGATAAGCGCTGCATCGTTGGCAGCACACCAGATCGCGATCTCATGTGTCGCTACGACGTTCATGTTCATGCTCGGGATCTCCATGGCTGCAGGCATGCGCGTCAGTTCGGCGGCCGGGGCGAATGAGCGAGGCCGGCTGCGACCCATCGGCTATGGTGCGTTGGCTGCCGGTGCGCTCGTCGCAGTCGTGTGCATGGTGATTTATCTCATCGCGGGAAATACCATCGCAGGCTGGTTTGTGAATGATCGTGCCGTGGTGGCAATTGCCGCTCAGCTGCTGGTGATCGCGGCGCTTTTCCAGCTCTTTGATGGCACGCAGGTGATCGGCGCCGCGCTCTTGCGTGGGCTCAAAGACGTGAAGATTCCGACGGCCATCACGTTCGTTGCCTACTGGGTGATCGCGATCGGCGGAGGCTATCTTCTTGGCATTCGAGGGCCGTTCGGCGCCGCCGGAATCTGGGCTGCGCTCGCTCTGGGCCTCGGTTTTGCGGCGATCTGCCTGATGTGGCGGTTTCGTCGACTCACGGCGCCGTCGAACAACTAGTCCGTTCGCGCAGCGTTCGGCTCGATAAAAGCTTTAGAGCCTTTTAAACAAAACGGTAGCCGAGTTCCTGTCATTGCGAGAAGCGCAGCGACGAAGCAATCCAGCTGGATCGCCACGGCGCGCTTCGCGCACCTCGCGATGACAATGAGGCGGGGTCCGGCTACAGTTTAAGTTAAACCGCTGTAGCCGATTGATCCAATGTAGGTCGGGTGTTCGATCATATTCACCCTCCAGTTCGTGATGGATGGGTGCTGCTCTGGATTATCCGCGCCCATCCGTGACATCCGCGGTTCCAATGCATTGGTGCAACTAATTCCACTTTCTCTGCCGGCTGCAGTTTCGTTGAAAACGATTTAGTCTTCGAGAGCTTCAGCGAGAGCGGCGATGATATCTTCGGCTGGCTCGACGCCGCAGCAGAGACGCAACAAATCGGGATCGAGCCGGCTTCCCGCGAGCTCCGCCATGCCCGCCGGCGTCGTCACCAGATCGTAGTGCGCCAGGTACATGAATGGGCAGATCAACGTCGTCGTCATCCCGAAGCTCGGACCTTTTGGCAGACGCAAGCGGTCGTAGAATCGAGAAAGATCACCGCGCAAAGTGAACGTGATCATGCCGCCGGTTGCTTCAGGAGAGCGGGCGATGCGCAGGAAGTTCTCCCTCGAGGCCGGATGGAGCGCCCAGACTACCTCACGGACTCGCGGATGATTCTCCAAATACGCGGCGACCTGTGCGGTGTTGTGGTGGATACGTGAGAGCACCGAAGCCACCTGGCCAATCTCGTACGCAAGACGCGAGAGATCGCGCGAGTAGAGCGGCTCGGTTTCGGCTGCGACTCGGCGCCGCAACTCGTCAGCATCTGGTCCGTCGGGATTCACCGCGCAAAGGCCGGCAATCACGTCGCCCTCGCTCGCGGCGTACTTCGTCAAGCTGACCGAAATCACATCGGCGTGCGGCAGAACGTTGAGATTAAAAATCGACGCGATCGACGGATCGACGATGAGCTTTGCCCCGTGCTCCCCACAAAGTTTCGACAGCGCGATCAGATCCGGAGTCTGGATCAGCGGATTCGTCGGAACCTCCGCGACAACTCCGGCAATGAGAGATCCATATTTTTGGAATATTCGTAAGATCGATCCCTGATCGAGCGGATCGCGAACGTACACGTAGTCCGCGGCACTGCGCGTGAACTTCTTGAGAATCGCGATCGTGTCGAGATAGAGCCAGCCGAGCTGCACCCACACCGTGCGACCCCGACTCGCCTGGAGATCAGCGCACGCGCGAAATGCCGCGTGCATCGAGCTCATCCCCGAGGGAGCAAGGAACAAATCGGCATCGCGGGTGCCGGGTAAAACCGTTCGCAGCGTTGAGAGAACCAGGGCCTGTGCGTCGCCGGGGAAGGTCGTTTCCGGATATGACGCGGGGAGGACTTTCAGCCGCACAAGATGATCCTCCGCTTCCCGCGATGAAAGGAATCCCCCGATGTTCTGCAGGAACGTCTTCGCACGACCGCCCAGCCCGGCGGAGATCAGGTGAGAGATTCCGTGAACTCCGTCGCGCTCAAATAATTCCGCGCCCGCGGCGGTTCCGCCGACGTGGTCGAACAACTGTCGCGCGCGAAGCTGCCCCGTCGTGAACCAAAGCGTGCGGCCGTGCAGGGTCGGGGATGATTTAACGAAATGATCGGCGAGCTGGAGCGTAAAGGGATGAACGACGAAACGCGGGTAACCCGATGTTAGCTGCCGGATGATCTCCGGATCCTTCTCCTCGTAGCCACGGACATCACGCATGGTTGGCAGGCTGCAGGACACGGCGTGAACCGAGGACGGAATACGTTGACCGAGCGGGAGTGGCGGGAAGGTGGCCATGGATCGAGCGATCAGTTCGAAGATCAGAATTCCCTTTGGCAACTGGAAGGTGCGTCACGACTGACAGGCGGGTGTCGTTACCGAGGTCGGGTGTAACGTTGCTGTTGATGAAGCCCGATAAAGAGCGCGCGATACTGAGCGCGAAAAAGATGGCGCGGGTAGGATGCCCGGATTTTGCTCCGCGCGCATGAAATTGGTCTCATGGAATGTGAACGGCGTACGGGCGGTGCTGAAGAAGGGCTTCCTTGATTACATGGAAAAGGTGAATGCGGACGTCATTTGCTTGCAGGAGACCAAGGCGCACCCGGGCGACGTTCAGCATGTGGCGTGGGCCGGCGGGTATCAGCCGCACTGGTATTCCGCGCTGAAAAAAGGCTATTCCGGCACGGTGATCTTCACCCGCGTTGCCCCACTGAAGGTGACCTGCGGAATCGGATTGCCAGGGCACGATGACGAGGGACGCGTGATTACGGCCGAGTTTTCCGATTTTCATCTGGTTAATGTCTACCAGCCAAATTCGCAGCGCGGGCTGACTCGGCTTCCATACCGCACCAAGGAATGGGACCCGGCGTTCCTCTCGTTCCTCAAGAAGCTGCAAAAGAAAGGAAAGCCCGTCGTGTTCTGCGGTGACTTGAACGTGGCTCACACCGAGATCGACCTTTCGAATCCGAAGACGAATCGCCGGAACGCGGGGTTCACGGAAGAGGAGCGGGGGAATTTTACCAAGCTGCTGAAGTCTGGATTCGTGGATACGTTTCGGGAGTTCGAGCAAGGCCCCGGGCATTATTCCTGGTGGAGTCAGATGATGAACTGCCGGGCTCGAAACATCGGGTGGCGCGTCGATTACTTCGTCGCGAGCGAGAAATTACGGTCGTCACTGAAGCGCGCTTGGATCAGCCCGGAAGTCATGGGGAGCGATCATTGTCCGGTGGGGCTCGAGCTCGAATGAGCGGTGTCCGCCATGTTCCGCCTGGGCGGCAGCTCGCCGGGCTCCTGCTGCAGACGCCTCGGTTAACGCTCGCGGTCGCCGAGAGTTTGACCGCGGGGCACGTGCAGTCGCGCGTCGGTGGAGTCTCCGGCGCGTCGAAATATTTCCTTGGAGGAATCACTGCCTACACGCTCGAAGAAAAAGTGAGACACCTCGGGGTCGATCGTGCCGCGGCGAAGCGGGTCAAGTGCGTCTCGGCGGAGATCGCCGGACAAATGGCGCGGGGCGTTTGCCAGTTGTTCGGAGCAGACGTGGGCGTCGCGACGACGGGATATGCGGAGCCCTCCGCTGACGATGATGTGATGATGCCATTCGCGTGGTGGGCCGTGGCATTGCGCGCGAAACGTGGTCGATTCGTCCTGCATCACGGCCGCGTGGAATGCCCCGGATGCTCGCGTCGCGAGACGCAGGAGATCGTGGCCGACGCCGCGCTGGCGGAGTTAATCGCAGTGCTGCAACAGGCCAGGGGCTGAGGCCTTTTTGTATGCGTGGGTTGG
>JBDSPT010000238.1:0-5343 GCA_039930205.1 Opitutus sp.
ACTTCTGCGGGCTCTTCACCAGCCGCACCGCGCCGATCACCGCCTCACCGACGAATTCCGAAATGTCCTTGATCTTGCGGGACAGTCCCATCGTCGCGTTGCCTACGGTCGCGAAGAAGTTTTGCGACCGATCGAACGGCACGCTCGTCGAATGAGACTCCGTTAACTGGGTCAGGAGCGATCGGATCTTCTCGGGCAGCGCTTCCAAATTACAGCGGGCGCCCGTGGCCCGGCACCACTCTTCCACCTCAAAAAGGTACAACAGCAGTGAACTGTCCCACCGTTCGAGCCCGCCGGTCTTCATCGTCACCACGCTCGGCTTGCGCCCTCCGATCAAATGAGCCCAGGACGGTCGCGTCTCGGTGATCCGCCAGACACCGCCCAAAGTGACTTCGAGCGCATTGCCCTCCAGGCGATCAGTCGCGCGGGCTTTCGGTTGCTCGAGAGTGGCGGCCATGAATTGAGCTCACTCGTGACACAACTTGCCGCCAAATCAAATCTCCATGTGGCTACTTCCCATTGCCCGGATTGCATTGGCCGGGGAGTTATCCCAATGAGACGCTGACCATGAGCGTTTTTCGCACCTACCTCTTCGACCTGGACGGAACCCTGATCGACCATTTTGCCGCCATCCACCGTGCTCACTCGCACACGCTCCAAGCCCTCGGCTTCCCGGCGCCGACCTTTGAGCAGGTGCGGTCCGCGGTCGGCGGCGGTCTCGAACGCGCCATCGGCCGGCTCGCCGGTCCGGAACGCGTCGAGGAAGCGTTGGCGATCTATCGCCCATATTGGAACGCGACGATGCTGGATGACGTAAAACTGCTCCCTGGCGCCCGCGAACTTTTGGAGAGACTCCACGGCCGCGGCGACGTCACCGCCGTCCTGACCAACAAACACGGCCCGTCCTCGCGACTGATCTGCGAACATCTTGATATCACCCGTTTTTTAAACGGCGTTTATGGTGCGGTCGACACCCCATGGCTCAAGCCCCAGCCCGAGTTCGGCGATTATGCGTTGGAACAGCTCGGAGCGAATGCCTCGACGGCGTTGCTCGTCGGAGATTCGCCTTGGGACGTTGAAGCGGGCGAGAACGGCGGGTTCCCGAGCTGGTGTGTGACGACTGGCACCCACACCGCCGCGGAGCTCGAAGCGGCAGGAGCGGACAAGGTTTTCCCAGACCTAGTGGCTTTGAGCAAAGATCCCGAGTTGCTCTGAGGGTTGGGGATGCGTCGCGGGGAAAGTAGGGCGGGCGGAGCGATGCGGACGGTAGCTGATCTCTAATCGTGAGTGGCGACGAGAGCTTTATCCCGAGGTAGAAAGCGCGCTTGCGCGCGGTCAGGCTGGATTGCCACGCCGGCAGACCGGCAAGCAATGACAAGCAAGGGGAGAGTTCGTGAGTATCGCCGGGTAGAATCCATTTGGTAGGCAGCATCGGTTTGTGCCTTTATCGCACATGATTCTTCGCTCTGCTCCGAATGACACAGCGGGCAGGGCCACCCCATAGGCCCGTCGTTCGCTTTTCTCTCGCTTTGGGATAGGGCCAGCTTCGACTAGCTCCCGACCCGATCAGCCAACGGCTGCCCCAGCGGGTACCCCCCAACCGGTCGTACTTCGATCCCATCTCCCCCATGAAAAAAACCACCCTGTTCCTCGCCCTGCTCGCTTTCGCGAGCGGCGCCTTCGCTGAAGAAACTCCCGCCAAGCTCGCGCTCGCGCGCGAAGTCATTTCCGCGCTCCAAGCCGACAAGATGATCGACGGCATGATGGGGCAGCTGAAACAAATGGCTGCACAAACCAGCAACGTTCCGACCACCGCGACACCCGAGCAGCGAGCCAAGGCCGAGAAACTTCAGACCGAGATCATGGAGCTTTCGATGAACTCCGCGAAGAAGCTGATTGGGCAGATGGACCAACTCTACGCCGAGATTTACAGCGAAACCGACCTTAAGGCGATGAAAGGGTTCTTCACCTCACCTGAAGGTCGCTCAATGATCTCGAAGCAGCCGCAGCTGATGCAGCGCATGATGCCCATGATGCAGCAAATGCAGCAGGAACTGCAGCCGCAGATTCAGTCGTTGGTGGCCGCGAGCAAAGCAGCCGACGCGTCGTCCGCTCCAGCGCCCGCCGCCAAGACGCCCTAGTCGCTGCTCAACGTTTTCAACCCGCCCTTCAACCGGGCGGGTTTTTTTGTGTCCGGAAATCGTGTACGTTCCTCGCTTTCCTTCGGACGCCGGGTGCTTATCCGTGATGGTCCGCACGTGGCTTCTTCTCCCGCAGCAACTCTGACTGGCGTCGTCGAGCGCATCATCTTCCTCAACGAAGAAACGCACTACACGATCGCTGAGTTTCGCCCGGAAGCCTCCCCGCAAGCCAACAAGGAGCGCCCCGAGGCCGTTACGATCACCGGTCCCCTTCCCGGCGTCGAATGCGGCGAGACGCTGCACCTCAGCGGTGAATGGACCAGACACGCGCAGCACGGCGCCCAGTTCAAGGTCGTCGGATTCAAAAGCGAACTTCCTGCCAGCGTGTATGGTATTCGCAAGTACCTCGGCAGCGGACTGGTGCCGGGCATTGGCAAAGTGTACGCCAACAAGATCGTCGATGTCTTCGGCACGGAAACGTTTCGCGTGCTCACCGAGGAATCCGCGAAACTCCGCAACGTTCCCGGCATCGGCAAGAAGCGCATCACCGCCATCAAAGCGGCATGGGACGCCAAACGCACCGAGCGCGAGCTCTACATCTTTCTGCAGACCTACGGCGTCACTCCGGGACAGTGTGTGAAAATCGCGAAGCACTTCGGACCTTCAGCGAAATCGATCCTCACCACCGAACCTTATCGTGTGGCTCGCGAGATCGACGGCATCGGCTTCAAGACCGCCGATCGCATTGCCATCAATCTCGGGTTCGCGAACGACGCACCGCCGCGAATCGACGCGGGCATCATCTACGCGCTCGAGACGCTGCAGGAGGAAGGGCACACGGGGTATCGCGAGGCCGATCTCTGCGACCACTCGTCGAACCAGCTCGAGACCGACTCAAAATTTGTTGCTGCGCGCATTGCCGCGCTGGTCGAGGCGAAACAACTCATCCGCCATCTCCCGCCACGGGCGCCGGATTCGTCCGCCACTCCTCTGCCCGGTTCTGGATTCATTCAACTGCCGCACAACGATCGTCATGAACGGAAAATCGCCGACGTTGTCACGCGACTCACGCGCGCGGGCAGCGGACTTCCGCCGATCAAGGCGGACGCCGCCGTCGAGTGGGCGGAAAAGAAAGCCGGCTTTGCCTTCCACGATCTTCAGCGCAGCGCCGTTCGAACCGCGATCATGCAGAAGTTCAGCATTCTCACCGGCGGACCGGGCACCGGAAAAACCACGATTCTTCGCGCGCTGGTTGAGATCCTCAACGCGAAGAAAGTTCGCGTCCATCTCGCTGCGCCCACCGGTCGCGCCGCGCAACGCCTGGCCGAAACCACCGGCGGATTCGCGTCCACGATCCACCGGCTCCTGAAGTACGATCCCGCCACCGGCGGATTCGTTGCGAACGAGAGCACACCTCTCGCCACGGATTTTCTGATCGTCGACGAAGCCTCGATGTTGGACAGCCGGCTCGCGTCCGCGTTGCTGCAGGCCGTGCCGGCGCGCGCACATCTCCTTCTCGTCGGCGACACGGACCAGCTGCCGAGCGTGGGAGCTGGCAACGTGCTGAAAGATCTCATCGCAACTCAACGCGTCCCGGTCACGCGCCTCTCCGTGATCTATCGCCAGAAGGATCAGAGCGGCATCGTGACGACGGCCCATGCGATCAACGCCGGCGATCCTTCGCTCCCGCCCGCGATCGGCGACATCGCTGATGCCCAGGTCTCGAATGATCTCACGTTCATCACTGCGGCGGATGCGGAGGATTGTGTGCGCAAGGTCATCCAACTCTGCAGCGAGTTCATTCCACATAAACTCCAAGGGGCGCATCCGGTGCACGATGTGCAGATCCTGGCCCCAATGCACAAAGGCATCGCGGGTGTCGCTAATCTGAATACGCAACTGCAGGCCGCGCTGAATGGACAGTCCCGCGGCCTGCGCGCGATTAGCGGCGAGTTTCGCTCGGGCGACAAAATCATTCAGCTGCGCAACAACTACGACAAAAACCTGTTCAACGGGGACATCGGCCGGGTCGTCGCCGTGAACACCGAGGCGAGCACGATGGAAGCGGAATTCGACGGTGAACGGCACACGTTCGAGCGCGGCGAATTCGGCGACCTCGCGCTGGCCTACGCCATCAGCATCCACAAATCCCAAGGCAGCGAGTATCCCGTCGTGATCATCCCACTCCTGAAGGGCCATTTCATGATGCTGCAGCGAAACCTGATCTACACCGCGATCACGCGTGGAAAAAAGAAAGTCTTCCTCGTGGGTGAACCCGCGGCGTACGCGATGGCCGTCCGCAACAGCGAGTCGAAACAGCGCCTGACGCACCTGCGCGAGAAGATCGCCGCGGTCACCACATAGCAACCTGGCAACTGACTGGGACTGCTTGAGCCCGCGTCGTCGGCAGTGCGCTCCGAATCACAATCGACCGCCGCAAGTCGGCAGCGCTTCCGATCGACCCCAATTCAAACCACCGCGGATATTAAGGATTTACCCGGATCAACCCATTTGGGCGGGGTCACGCGGATGCGAAGTCCGAATTATCCGTGTCATCCGCGGTTGAACCAGGCCATGAGAAATTCGCCAATCGCTACCGCCGGCTCCCCATCATGCCGGAGATTTTTAACCGCTAATTTTCGCTCATCAGCGCTAAGATCCGCCCCAGGTATCCGTGCTATCCGAGTAATCCGTGGTAAAATGTTTGGAAGTATGAGTTCGAATCCTTTTCACCAACCCGGGCCTCTACAGCGTCAGAAGATGTTTGCCGGTCGCACCGGGCACTGCGCTTGACGGGATGCCGTGACATCACCGCGCCGGCGGTGCGCCTGGAGCGCGACTGCCTGTCATTGCGAGAAGCCTGGTGACAAAGCAATCCAAGTGGATCGCCACGGCGCGCTTCGCGTGCCCCCCTCGCGATGACAATGAAGGGACCTCCGGCTACCGTTTCAGTCGATAGGCCCTAAAGTAAAATGTAGACACGCCCGTGACCGCGTGGACTAAAACTTTGCAGAGCCAGGCGATCCACGCCCTTACGGGC
Organism: Opitutus sp.; assembly: GCA_039930205.1. Classification (GTDB taxonomy): domain Bacteria; phylum Verrucomicrobiota; class Verrucomicrobiia; order Opitutales; family Opitutaceae; genus Opitutus. Next base: position 5,182 of record JBDSPT010000238.1, read on the forward strand.
GTGGCTACACCATTGCTGAATTTGCCGGGCCGCTCATCAGCGCGGATCAACGGTTCTGTCCATCTTTTCGACCGGCGCTCGGAAAGTATCTGACCGACTGCGCTACGGATGACTCACAGGAAGGAGAGCGTGATCAACCACGTAATTTCCGATCGCCCTGCC
>JBDSPT010000239.1:0-3701 GCA_039930205.1 Opitutus sp.
CTGCTTCGAATTGAGGCGGTGGTTCATCGTGATGAACTTCCAGCGGGTCGGGAAACACTGCGTGGACCGCCGTGCGACATTCAGCGGCGATATCGGAAACGATGCACGAGGCCTGGATGGAGGTGGCCACGTGATGGATGAAGAAAATGAGGCAGCCAACTCCGACGAGTGCGTAGATCACGCCGCCCGCCACCGCCAGGGCCGGGACGAACGCATGTTCGTCGCCGCCGCGGACTCGCGGCAGGACGGTCAAACAGTACGCGAAGGCGCCGACAAAGACGCCCAGCACCCACTGATTGGAGCGGTCCCGCATAAATTGTCGCAAGACGCGCGGAGAGTACTGGGTCGACGCCAGCGAGAGTGCGACGATGGTGATTGAGAAGGCCACGCCGGCAGTGGTGATCATGGCGCCGGCAATGGACGAAAGCATGGCGCGCGAACCCTCGGCACCGAATCCGAACAATGATGGCAGTTCAGCTTGCGAGAGAGATGGAATCCGTGCGCCCGCCTCCGTCAAACCGTAGGCAGTCGCCATTGACCCGAACACGACCAGCGACGGCACGAACCAAAGGCTCGATCGCATGGCGATCCAGAGGGCGATAGGGCGAGGCATGCTCTCTCAACAGTCACCATTTAGCGCGAGAGGTTCGCGGCGCGGCTCAATCGCCGAACTTTAAACCTGCAGCCCACGCGAAGAACGCGACCTTGTGGAGCTTGGGTTCCGAACGCGGTTAGACCCACGCGACCCGTGTACCCTCTGCAGTCGAATTCCGGAAGACCCTGGTGCATCCGGCCAAGAGCGGTTTGGGCAATCACTGTCAGCGCGAGGTGCGCGAAGCACGCCGTGACGCGGGGGATCGTCAGACAAAAAAACAAAGCGCGGCCGTAGTGTGGCCGCGCTTTGCGTTATGAACACTCAACCCTAAAGCGTTTAAAATTGAGGGGTGGCCGCTCTTCCCAACCGGTCAGCCCGAGGTGCGCGCCGTGGCAATCCAGCTGGAGTGCTTCGCCGCGGCGCTCCTCTCAATGACCTGGGACGGCTACGCGTTTTTTAATCCGCTCCCGCCGCGCTATTCAGCGGCCGACCGAACAGTCAGTTGGTTTTGCAGGTCCCAACCCTTGGCCAGGCTCCCGGCTTTGTCGCCCAGTTTTTCCTTCACGTCCTCCGACCTCACCTGGCCCCGGAGGACCAGCTGATCATTGTGACGCCGGACCTGGATGTTCTTCACGTCATTGCCGAGGGACGAATCGTTGCGCAACATGCGACGAACCTCCGCGACCGATTTGCGGTTGTGGTCGTTGCCCGTTTGCATCGGAACGGTCGTGAATCCCACGCCGTAACCCCAGATGTAGGGATAACCCGTGGTCATCGACGTCCAGTCCTCCGGCAACGGCGTCGCCTTGCTGAAGTCAGCCCGCTGTAACGTGGTCGTGAATACATCCTTGTCGGCCGAGGGCGTGAGCTTGCTGAACGCGATGGCGAACTTTTTGTCGGTGCCCGTGTAGTCATCATTTGGATCCAGCAGTGCCGATGCGCGACCCTGGGCAAAGTTTACGATCACATCTTCGATCTCGCCGACATTCTGACCGTTGCTGCGGACCTGCCTGCCGGTCAGGTCAGAGACTTTCCACAGGGATCCGTTAGCCGACGATGACGTCGCTTTCGGCATGTCCTTGTTCCAGTCCCGGCCGTAGAAGTCATAAATCATGGACCCACGCTGGTCGCTGCCCAAGCCGGCAATCTCGTTTTGCCGTACGGTGGGTGACATTTTCCAATCCTTGCCCTTGAGATCCACCGTCAAGGCGTGATCCGTCACCGCGCCGCTGGAGAACGCACTGAATGGGAGCACGTGGACGGTGTCGCCAATGCCAAGGATTCCTCCGGTTGAGATGAGGGCGTAAGCGATCCGGCCTTCATTCGTATCGACGAGCAAGTCCTGCACTTCGCCGAGGTCCTCCCCCGTGGAGCTCCGTACGTCCTGACCAATGATATCGTCCGCGTGCTGGCCCATTTTATCTTGGGCGGCAACCACCGCTTTGTTCGTTTTGTTGTCCGACGGGTGAGTGGTGTCCTTTGCGCGGAGAACCGGGGTCGCAACGATCGCCAACGCGAGTGCGGCTGTCCCGAGAGATGTTCTTCTTATTTTTGATTTCATACTTTCTTCTCCTGTTTATTTACCGCGGTTAATCGCGGAACGAGGCAGCTTACTTCAGGCGACGCGCCCCGGCAATGGGGCATCGGACCAAGCGGCAATGGGGGTTGTTCAATGGGGCTTACTGACCAAATCGTCAGGCTTCGATGGTTGAACCGAATTCGGCGGTGGACAGCCGCAGACGCCGTTAACCGAGCCATTTCCACGGCGTGAAGTTAACCGCTCGATGAAGGCGTCGCCCGACCATCGCGACTGGCCAATCCCCGTTCGGCCGAACGACCGAAGAAGTTCCCGGCCCTTCGTGCGGGGCGAAACGATTGGCCCGTAAACGGGGAGACGTGAGTGGGCTCACTGGTGATACCCCGGGGTCCGAAGGGGGTGCACCCCCCATTGAAGCCTGCGCTCATCTGCGTAAACTAGATCCCTCGCTCCTCCAGGGCTGAATCCAACATCGCTTAAACCATGAAATCGAATCTCACCCGTCCTCTCGTGTTTTCCACTCTGTCTCTCGCTGTGGTACTCACGGCGGCCACTCCCGCTTTCGCCGAACCTTCGTCCTCGTCTCCGTCTCATAGGCAGGGGAACACGTTGGCGTCGCTTTATCCTCATGGTCGCCGGGCGGCCGATCTGGTCGGTATGAATGTCCGTGGCTCGTCCGGCGAGGATCTTGGCCGCGTTGACAATCTCGTGATTGATACGAGCACCGGCGATGTCGTTTACGCGATCGTGAGTTCCGGCGGCGTGCTTGGATTGGGCGACACGCTTCGTGCGGTTCCGTTCCGGGCGCTGAATTACGTGTCGGACAAGCAAACCGCACTGACGGTCAAATCGTCGCTCGCGCAATGGAAGTCGGCCCCCGTTTATGTGGAAAACCATCTGGCGGAGCTTGCCGGAGATGCGCAGGCCGGTTCCATCTTTGAGTACTACGGTCAGACCTGGCCGACGGTCTCCACGAGCCAGACTGGGTCGGCCAAGCCACGTCATCTGCAGTTTTCCAAGGAGCTGGCGGACGCCGATGTGCACGCGGGCGACCGTTCCATTGGCCAGGTGGAGGATCTGGTGATCGACCAGGCCCAGGGCAAGGCGGCCGTCCTGCTTGATCCGGATGATGCGTTTGCTGGAGGTACCAACAAGTATGTGATTCCGTTTTCCCAGCTGGCGGCCCGAATCGGCGATGACGAAACTCTCACAACGAATCTGACGGCGGAGGATTTCCGCTCCGCGGCGAAACTTGACAACGACTGGTCCTCGGGCGGTGCGAAATCCATTTATATCTGGTCCGTCGATACAGGTAAGCAGGCGGCGGAATAGTCCGGGCGATCTCGTCGCAGTCCAGCGGGAAGCTTTGTCGTCTCCCGCGCGCAAGCCGGGAAGGCATGAGCAGCACAACAAGCGACCTCAATCTGCTTCCGCGAAAGCGGCAGCGTTGTTCCGCTTTTGAACGCGGGGCAGGAGAGGTCGTGGATTGAAGCTGCGGAGTGCAGGCAGTGCGCTTGCGTGCGCTCCGGGAGCGATTCTCCTGAGCACACACGCGCGCTGCCTGCAGCG
>JBDSPT010000240.1:0-6420 GCA_039930205.1 Opitutus sp.
AAGTAGGGCGGGTCGCCTGCGCCCAGATGGTGCATCGGGTTTGGACGTATCCGTCCCGGTACGGCTCGTCGGGCTCAACCCGCCTGCCTGAAAAAGCTCCCATCGCAAAATGGCCCGGGCTCCACGGCTTTCCTACTGTCCGCACGCATTTCCCGAGCGCCCATTCTTGTGCGGCCCACGTGGTGACACCCTTTGACTTCACGATCGGGCAATTTCTTAAGGGGTTCGGGATGTGACCATTTTCCAGCCGCTTCGTCTTAGCGGCGGATGTCAGACTCTCCGACTTCTCGATCACCGCTGCGATGGCTCCTCTACGTTGTCGTTGCTGCCGCCCTTGCCGCAGCGGTGTGGTACTTTGGGCTGCGCGCTCCGCCAGCGAAGAACCGTTATCCTAATCCGGCCTGGGCAGGGAATGAGATGCCGCCCCGCATTCCGGTCCGCACCGTGGCCGCAAAGCTGCAAGATCTTCCGGTTCACTTGAAAGCGATCGGCACCGTTATCCCTCTGAACACCGTGACCGTCCGCAGTCGCGTCACCGGCCAGCTCATCCGCGTCGTATTCGAGGAAGGCCAGCGGGTTGAGCGAGGACAACTCCTCGCCGAGATCGATCCCGCACCGTACCGCATCAAACTCGGCCAGGCCGAAGGACAGCTGAAACAAAACCAGGCGCGTCTGAGCAGTGCCAGGAGCGATCTCGTCCGAATTCAGGAGCTGCACGAGCAGAACCTCGTCACCACTCAACAGCTTGAAGTGCAGCAGGCGCTGGTGGCCGAACGGGAAGGCGCGCTCGCCGCCGATCAGGCACAGGTCGATGACGCTCGCCTGCAGCTCGCTTACACGCGCGTCGAAGCGCCGATATCCGGACGCACCGGTCTGCGACAGGTCGATGCCGGTAATCTCGTGCGCCTCGGCGACGCAGACGGCCTGGTCGTCATCACGCAAACCAAGCCCATCACCGTGAGCTTCACGATTCCCGAGGTCGATCTGCAGTCGGTGCTGGATCCGTTTCGCGCCGGAGAAAAACTTCCCGTGGAGGCGCGGGATCGCCGCGAAACGACCGTCCTCGCGACGGGGATACTGAAGACGATCGACAACCAGATCGATACGGCGACCGGCACCCTTCGACTGAAGGCGGAGTTCGCCAACGACGAGGAGCGCCTCTTCCCCAACCAGTTCGTCAACGTTCGCATGCGCGTGCGCACGCTGGAGAAATCGATCGTGATTCCCACGGCGGCCGTGCAGTTCGGCTCTCGCGGGACGTATGTTTACGTCGTCGACGAAAACAACAAGGCCGCGATCCGCGACTTGGTGCTCGGCCCGAGCGATGGAACTCAGCAGGCCGTGAGCAAAGGGCTCAAAGCCGGCGACGCCGTGGTGCTGGAAGGCCTCGATCGTTTACGCGAAGGCCGAACCGTGGTGATTGCGAACGACGCTCCGTCCGCCCCCGTCAAATGAGTTTGTCGCGTCCATTTATCCAGCGCCCCGTCGCGACCACGTTGCTGATGGTGGCGCTGCTGTTGTCCGGTATGATGGCCTATCGGCTCTTACCCGTTTCAGCGCTGCCGCAGGTCGACTTCCCGACGATTCAGGTGTTTACGTTCTATCCCGGCGCGAGCCCCGCCGTGACCGCGAGTGCGATCACGGCCCCGCTCGAACGTCGCTTCGGTCAGATCCCCGGCCTGAGCCAGATGTCGTCCGCCAGTTCGAACGGCGCGTCGGTGATTACGCTCCAGTTTTCCCTGCAAATCTCGATGGGGGTCGCGGAACAGGAGGTGCAGGCCGCAATCGCTGCCGCCGACAATCTCCTGCCGAACGACCTGCCTGCTCCGCCCGTTTACCGCAAGGTCAACCCGGCAGACACGCCGATCCTCACCCTCGCGGTGACGTCACCCACGCTGCCGCTGCCGCAGGTGCATGATTTGGTGGATACGCGCATCGCACAGAAACTCGCGCAGATCCCCGGCGTCGGCATGGTAAGCCTCGCCGGTGGCCAGCGACCCGCCGTGCGCATCGAGATCAACCCGGGCGAACTCGCCGCCCGCGGGCTCAACCTCGCCTCCGTGCGCAACGCCATCGCGGCGGCCAGCGTGAATCAACCGAAGGGGAGCTTCGATGGGCCGGTCCGTAGCATTTTGATGGATGCGAACGACCAGCTCCGCTCTCCCGAGGAGTATCGGCAGCTGATCATCGCGTGGCGCGAAGGCGCTCCGCTTCGGCTTGGCGAGGTGGCGCGAATCGAAAATGCGTCGGAAGACCGCCGGCTGGCCGCGTGGGCCGGCCCGTTGCCCGCCGTGCTCGTTAACGTCCAACGCCAGCCCGGCGCCAACGTCATCGAGGTGGTCGATCGCGTGCGCGCCCTCCTGCCGCAGCTCTCCGCCAGTCTGCCTGCAGCCGTTGAATTAACCGTTCTCACCGACCGCACTCAAAGCATCCGCGCTTCCGTCAAATCCGTGCTGCACGAGCTCGCGTTCGCCGTGGGTCTCGTGGTGTTGGTCACGTTTCTGTTTCTCCGCAACGTCGCGGCGACGATCATTCCCAGTATCGCAGTGCCGCTGTCGCTCATCGGCACGCTGGGCGTCATCTACCTCGCGGGGTTCTCGCTGAATATCCTCACTCTGATGGCGCTGACCATCGCGACGGGCTTCGTCGTCGATGACGCGATCGTGATGCTCGAGAATATCGCACGCTATCGCGAGGAGGGATTCTCCCCGATGGAAGCGGCGTTGAAAGGCGCGTCGCAAATCGGATTCACGCTCGTATCGCTCACGGTGTCGTTGATCGCGGTGTTGATCCCGCTGTTGTTCATGGGTGACGTGGTCGGCCGGCTGTTTCACGAGTTCGCCATCACGCTGGCCGTCTCCATCCTGATCTCGCTGGTCGTTTCGTTGACGCTGACTCCGATGATGTGCGCGCGGATGCTGCGCACGGCCCACGCGCACTCTGCCGCACAGCCGGACTTCCTCGACCGAGTGATCGAGAAATACGGGGAATGGCTCGACTGGGTTCTGCGCCACCAGCGGCTCGCCCTCGCTGCGATGGTCGCGACGCTCGCATTGACGGCGGCGCTTTACTTCGTCGTGCCGAAGGGATTTTTCCCGGTGCAGGACAACGCGGCGATTCTCGCCGTTACCGAAGCCCCTCAGTCAATTTCGTTCTCCGCGATGTCCGAGCGTCAGCAGGCGCTCGGCGCGAAGATTCTCGAAGACCCGGCCATCACGAGCTTGTCGTCGTTCATCGGCGTCGATGGCACGAATGCCACCCTCAACAGCGGGCGCATGCTGATCAATCTCAAGCCGCACGACCAACGCAGTGACTCTGCGCTTGCAGTGATCGAGCGCCTGCGGGCCAACACGCGCGACGTCCCGGGCATCACGGTTTACCTGCAGCCGGTGCAGGAGCTCACGATCGAGGATCGCGTGAGCCGCACGCAGTTCCAGTTCATGCTCACCAGTCCTGACGAAAAACTGCTTCACGAATGGGTGCCGCAGTTCATCGCGCGACTGAACCAGTCCCCGGCGCTAAGCGACGTCGTCAGCGATGTGCAGAATGATGGATTGCAGGCCTATTTCGATATCAACCGCGACGCGGCCAGCCGGCTCGGCATCAGTGTTTCGGATATCGACGACGCGCTCTACAGTGCGTTCGCGCAGCGACAAATTTCCACCCTGTTCACCCAGGCGAGTCAGTATCGCGTGATTCTCGAAGCGGACCCCCGTCTGCTCTCCGGGCCGGAGTCGATCGAGAGTATCTTCGTCACCGCAGCGGGCGGCACGCCCGTGCCGCTGTCGAGCATTGGCCGGGTGCGCGAACGCCGTGCGCCGTTGCTGATCAATCACGTCGGCCAGTTCCCGGCCGCAACGATCTCGTTCAACCTGGGGGCCCACGCGTCCCTCGGGGCGGCCGTCAGCACGATCGAAAAGACCGCGCAGGAAATCGGTATGCCGCCGGCCATCGAGCTGCGCTTTCAAGGCGCCGCCCACGCCTTCCGTGCGTCTCTTTCGAATACACTCCTGCTGATTCTCGCCGCGGTCGTCACGATGTACATCGTGCTCGGCATCCTGTACGAGAGCAGCATCCACCCCATCACGATCCTCTCCACGCTGCCGTCCGCGGCCGTCGGTGCGTTGGTGGCGCTTTGGATCACCGGGCGGCCTTTGGACATGATTGCGGTGATCGGCATCATCCTGCTGATCGGTCTGGTGAAGAAAAACGGCATCATGATGATCGACTTCGCGCTCGAGGCCGAACGTCGGCAGGGCATGTCGCCCCGCGCCGCGATCCGCCAGGCCGCGCTGCTGCGGTTTCGTCCGATCCTGATGACCACGCTCGCTGCGCTCTTCGGCGCGCTGCCGCTCATGTTGTCGCGCGGATCGGGCGCCGAGCTGCGTCAGCCACTCGGCTTCGTGATGGTCGGCGGTCTGCTCGTCAGCCAGGTGCTCACGTTGTTCACGACGCCCGTCGTGTACCTGTTCTTCGATCGGCTCGCCCGGCGCGCGAAACCGGCCCGCGTCGTCGCGGCTGCTCCTGAACCCGAAGCCGTCGAGCTGATCCGATGAACCTTTCACGTCCGTTCATCCGCCGCCCCGTCGCCAGTGCACTAATCGCAGTCGGCGTCGTGCTCCTGGGGATGCTGTCCTACGGGCTGCTCCCGGTGGCGCCGCTGCCGCAGGTCGATTTTCCGACCATCCAGGTGTACGCGACTCTTCCCGGCGCGAGCCCTGAGACGATGGCGGCCAGTGTGGCCACTCCACTCGAGCGCGCACTCGGCAGCATCGCGGGCGTTACCTCCGTTCGTTCGAACAGCCGGCAGGGATCCACCGGCATCACGCTGGAATTTGATTTCGACCGCGACATCGATGCCGCTGCGCGGGACGTCCAGGCGGCGATCAATGCATCGCGCGGACAACTTCCTTCCGGGATGCCGCGCAATCCGAGTTATCGGAAAGTGAATCCCTCGCAGGCGCCGATCATGTCGCTCGCGCTGAGTTCGCCCAACATGGCGCCGAGCGCGCTCTACGACATCGCCTCAACGATCCTGGCGCAAAAAATCTCCCAGGTGAATGGCGTGGGTGAAGTGTTGGTGTGGGGCAGTTCACTGCCAGCGGTTCGCGTACAGCTGAATCCCAACGCGCTCGCGCAACAGGGCATTGCCCTCGACGAAGTCCGGCGCGCCATCGTGAACACCAACTCAGTCCGGCCCCGCGGTCTCATCGAGGAATCCGACCGCCAATGGCAGGTGCAAACCAGTGATCAACTGCGCAAAGCCGAACAGTACCTTCCGATCATCATCCGGTACCGGAACGGCGCTCCCGTCCGCTTGGGCGACGTGGCGACCGTCACCGACTCCGTGGAGGATCGCTACAGCAGCGGGTTTCACAACGATCGCGCCGCCGTATTGCTGATGGTACGACGCCAACCCGGCGCGAACATCATCGAGACCATCGATGCGATCAACGCCCAGCTGCCGGGTCTGCGTGCACTGGTGCCAGCTGACGCGGACCTCAAACTTGTGATGGACCGCTCGCCGGGAATCCGCGCGACCCTCCGCGAAGCCCGGTTCACCCTCGTCGTGTCCGCGGGTCTGGTGATGCTGGTGGTGCTGGCGTTTCTCGGGAGCGCCCGAGCCGCGCTGATCCCCAGTCTGGCCATTCCCATCGCGCTGATCGGCACCTTTGCCATCATGTATGTGTACGGGTTCTCGCTGAACAATCTGTCGTTGATGGCGCTGATCGTCGCTGCCGGACTGGTCGTCGACGACGCAATCGTCGTATTGGAGAATATTTCGCGTCACATCGAGCGCGGGCTTTCTCCTCTCCGGGCCGCGATGAAAGGAGCCGGCGAAGTGGGATTCACGCTGCTCGCGATGAACCTGTCGCTCGTCACGGTTTTCATCTCGATTCTGTTCATGGGCGGGTTGGTCGAACGGCTGTTCCGGGAGTTTTCCATCACGCTCGCCGCGGCCATGCTGGTGTCACTCGGGATCTCGCTCACCCTCACGCCGAGTCTCTGCGCGCAGTGGCTCAAGCCACGGTCAGCCGCCGTCCCCACCCTCCTGGGACGCTGGAGTGAACGCAGTTTCGAAACCGTGCGCCGCAGCTACGCCCGCGGACTGACCTGGGTGCTGCGGCATCCCACGCTGATGATTCTGATCTTTTGCGGGACGATCGCGCTCAACGTCTCGCTCTACGTGACGATCCCGAAAGGCTTTCTGCCTGAACAGGACACCGGACAGCTGAACGCATTTGTCCGCGGTGATGACGGATTCTCGTTTCAAGTCATGCAGCCGAAGATCGAGCAGTACCGGCAGCTCGTGATGGCGGATCCCGCCGTGCAGGACGTGATCGGGATGAGCGGCGGCGGCAATGGCATCAGCAATGGTTGGATGATGGTACGGCTTAAACCGCTCGCCGAGCGCGGCCT
>JBDSPT010000241.1:0-6122 GCA_039930205.1 Opitutus sp.
CGCTTTGCACGAAGATTACCACGACACGATTAAGCCCGCTCTGGTCGAAGCCGGCCGCCAGATCGAACAGCTCTACGCAGTGTCCGCGGCCGACTATCGTTACTACGTGGATACAGGACCGGTTCTCGAACGCAGCTGGGCCGCACGGGCCGGGATGGGTTTTGTCGGAAAGAACGCAATGCTGATTTCCCGCCGCCACGGGAACTGGCTGTTCCTGGCGGCAATCCTCACGCGGGTGGAGTTCGCGCCCGATTTGCCCATCCGCAAGAAGGCGCTGCCTCCGGCGGAGGACCGCAATCCCGGGATCGGATTGCTCTGCGGCAAATGCACCCGGTGCCTCGATGCCTGTCCGACAAATGCGTTTGCTCGTCCTGGAGTGGTGGATGCACGGCGCTGTGTCTCGTATCAGACGATCGAGAACAAAGGCGTTATTCCCCGCGAACTCCGAGCGGGGATTGGCACCCGGGTTTACGGATGCGACGTTTGCCTGGAAGTGTGCCCGTGGAATCGTTTCGCGCAGCAAGGCAGGGCGATGCTGGTGACCTCCCGACGTGAACTGGCGGGCCTCAGCCTGCGTGACCTCCTTGAACTCACGCGCGAGCGTTTCGCTGAACTGTTTCGCGGGACCGCAATCAAGCGCGTCAAATATGCGGGGCTGTTGCGCAATGCTTGCGTCGTCGCCGGCAACTCGGGCGACACCGCGCTGGTGCCGCGACTGGTGGAACTGGCTCGGCATGAATTGCCGTTGATCCGCGTGCACGCGGTAGGGGCAATTTACGCGCTGGTGGGAGCGACGACTGCTCGATCGCTGCTTGGACCTGTCAGATTGGCAGAGTCAGATGCTGCCGTGTTGAGCGAATATGCTGCGGCCGATTCGGTCGACGCCCCAGCGAGGGCCGTTTCCGCTGGATCAGTTCGGTCGTAATCAAGGAAAGAGTTCCGCCATCCGAGCGGCGAACGCGGGAGGCGGCCGGGTGGGTTGACCGCGCAGATCGCAAAACGCGTGAGCCGTCTGGCCAGTCGCAAGCTTCTCCTCGCCGCGAAAGACCTCGTAATCGATCCGGATTCGCAGCAGCGGACGCTCTCGGATCGTCGCGATGATCGTCAACGTATCATCGTACAAGGCCGGTCGGAGGTACTTCACCGCCACTTCGAGAACTGGAATCCGATAGCCGTCCGTTTCAAGCTGGCGGTAAGGGAACCCTTGCTCCCGCAAAAGCTGGGTACGGGCGACTTCAAACCACGGCAGGTAATTCGCGTGGTAAACAATTCCCATCATGTCCGTTTCGGCGTAACGGACGGTGACACTTGCTCGTGACTGGATCATTCGGCCGAGGCGACAGGTTCAAACAGCGCTTCGGCGGACTTGGTCCAACAGTTGCGCGTCGCCCATTGACGGCCGGCGTCGCCGAGGCGGCGGCGAAGTTCTTCGTCGAATACAAGCTGCTCGAAGGCGGCGGCGAGTTGGGCGGGACGATTGGGTGGTACCAGCAAACCGGTGACACCATCGACGACGGCTTCTGAGACACCACCGACATCATGTGCCACGACCGGAAGCCCGTGAGCGGCCGCCTCAAGATAAACGAGTCCGAAGCCTTCGATGCTATCGCCGTGATTAACGCTCGTCATCGCAAAGATATCGCAGCGGTCATAGATGTCCGAGAGTTCGTCGTCCGGCAGGTTGCCCAGGAATCGCACGATCAAATCGGGACTTGCCGCGGCCGTTTCGCGCAACGTGGCCTCGTAGTTGTCTTTGCTTTGACCACCCACGATCCAGTACTCAATTCGCGAGCGGATATCGGGTCCAAGGGTTTGCAGCGCTTCGAGCGTAACCAGCTGGCCCTTTCGTGGATGAAGCCGACCGACCGTAAGAACAATTATTTTGTCTGAACCCTGGCTGCGTTTTGACGGAAGCACGGCCAAATCGGTACGAAGCGCCCCAGGCGTGATGAAGATCTTGCTAGCCGCTTCCGGGAAGTGTGAGAGAAGCAGCTCCTGAGTGTAGTTCGTCAGGGTGGTCACGCGGGTGGCCCGCTTGATCAGCTTCCGCGCCAAGCGCCGACGAGAACGGCTATGGGCGAATTTCAGGATTTCGGAGCCATGAAAAGTCAAAACCAGTCGGTTGGGACGAAAGGTCCGAAAGAATTGAAGGAGCATCATCGTCAGCATCGGTCCCGGTTCGGGCAGATAGACGATCGCATGCCGGAGTTTCCGCCGCTCCTTGATCAGTTGCCAGCCGAGCAGAAACTGACACCAGAGATCGTGAGTTCCCTTTAGCGGAAGTCGGCGCAGTCGAAACGGCCACGGTTTTTCCGGAGCCGGTGTTCGCTTCGATTGAGCCCAGACTTCAAGATCATACCCCAGGGTAACGCTTGCGCGCGCGATCTCCTCGGCGAAGGTGGCGATTCCGCCCCGCATGGGATAAAACTCATGCGTGATGAGGAAGATAGGTGGGACGGCCGGTGCGGTGCTAGGGTCGGTCATGCTGCGCTCGAAACGGCGTCTGGTTACCAGACGTTGACTGGAAGGGAACGTGCTATTGTTCAGCCGGTCAACTGACAATCGGTAAACGTTGAATGGCTTAGCGAAGATCGAAAGTGATGGTTGGGTCGTTTGACGGCTGCCGAGGGAGACCACCGAATTAGGGGTTTACAATCCATCCACTGGAAACAAATCTAACGTCACTTAAACGATGTCCGAAGCACTCTCCCACAGCCAGGCCAACAACAAATCCTTTCCGGTTCTGGCTAAGCCGTTTGCCCCTGAGGACGAAACCGCGCTTCGCGAAGCTCTGAAACGCTGTTCCCCCTCGACGTTCGAAGCTGCCGTGCAGTATCGGAAAACCGGTAATCCCGAGCACGTTCCTGCGGTGGTGATTGGTGTGGTGGAGAGGTTCGTTGAGCCAGATTTGCGGGTCAAACTGAAGGATGCCGATGACGATTTGCGCCTCATCGAGGACCTCGGGATCGATTCCCTGACCATGATGGAAATCGTCATCCTGGTGGAAGATGTCCTCCAGCTCTCGATCAATAACGATGAGTTGCGGAATCTCCGCACGGTGGGCGACGTTAAGACTTTTATTGACTGCAAGATTCGTGATCTTCCGTTGCCTAAGCCGACCAAGTTTCTGCCGATCGAGCACATCGGCGCAGTAATGCCGATTCAGCCGCCGTTTTTGTTTCTGAATGAAGCATCGGTGAGCTCCAGCGGTGCGAACGGAAAATATAAAATTTCGGGACAGGAATTTTTCCTCCAAGGGCATTTCAAAGATAACCCGGTTTTGCCGGCTTCGATCATGTTGGAAGCGCTCGGCCAGCTTGCTGTGCTTTTTCTCCTCGAGGGAATGTCGGTCGAGCCCGGTAAGGTGGTTAGCCCGCAGACCATCTTCTTCACGGGCTGCGAAGGCGTGCGAGCCCACCGCTTGTGCAAGCCAGGTGACATCCTGACGCTCTCGATCAAGCCTAAGCGCATGAAGATGCCGCTCGCCACCTTCGAAGGTGCGATTCGGGTTGGTCAAGAGAAGGCTGCGATCGCTGAAGAAATCACACTGACTTTCGGATACGCGGAAGCGGTGATCAAACCCGAGGCGCTATCAACCGGTTCGACCAAGTCCGCCATGGAAGCGGTTTCCGGTGAGTCTGGTAATGCACCGCCGCTGCGGGCCGCGATGGGCGCTTGATCGTCCGCAAGAAACTCATGAAGGCGGCGCTACTGCCGCCTTTTTTGTGTCGTGATTCACGGCTTCACGTCTCGCGTCGCGCGTTGACCAAGTGGCCGAAAGCGGCTCCATTTCGAACTTCGTTGGCACTCCGGATCTCACGGTGGAGTGACGGCGAGCAACCGTAAGTTACATGCCTCGCGTCTTCATCACCGGATTGGGTTTTGTCACAAGCATCGGCAACGAAGCGAGTACCGTCGCGCGCAATCTCCGCGAGATGCGGCATGGGTTTGAGCTTTATACCCCGTTTCAGAAACCCGACATTCCGTGCAAAGTGATCGGAACGGTGAAGGGGTTCGGGACCGATAGCACGGATCAGGAAGACTGGACGTTTCCGGCGAAGTACAAAATCAAGCGCGAGCTGCTGCGGACGATGGCGCCGAATGGCCTTTTCGCCCACTGCGCGATGGTCCAGGCGATCGAAGATGCCGGGCTGACTGAATCGGATATCTCAAATCCCGATACGGGATTGTACGCGGCGTCGGGTGGTTCGCCCTATCTCACCAACTATCATCACAATCGTTTGCAGAAGCTCGGTGTCGCACGCTGCTCACCGCTCGGGATCGTGTCGTCCATCGTTGGGACGCTGAACTTCAATCTCGTGGCGGCGTTCAAAATCGAGGGATCATCCTGTGGATTTTCCTCGGCCTGTGCGTCATCGGCGCATGCGTTGGGTTTTGCTTTCGACGAGCTGATGCTGGGTCGACAAAAACGCATGTTCGTCGTAGGCGGTGAAGATGGAAATACGGACGCGATCCTGCCGTTTGCCGGAATGCGTACCTTGTCGTTGCAAACCGATCCGAATCTGGTCTCGCGGCCCTTCGATCTGGGACGTGACGGATTTGTGGGTACCGGAGGATCGGCGGTTCTCGTTCTGGAAACGGAAGACGAAGTGAGCCGCCGCGGAGTGAAACCTTACGCTGAGGTCTTGGGTTGGGGACAGGCGTCTGACGGCTACAACGTCGCGATCTCACATCCGGAAGGACATGGCTCGTCGGCCGCAATGGTTCGCGCCTTCAAAGCCACCGGGGTGAAGCCCAACGAGGTTGAGTACGTGAACGCGCATGCGACTTCCACGTTGATTGGTGATGTTTCCGAAGCACGTGCTCTCCGCGCGGTGTTTACGGATCCCGCAAATCAGCCTGCGATCAGCAGCACCAAGGCCTTGACGGGACATGGACTTTCTCTCGCCGGCGCGATGGAAAGTGCATTTTGTGCTTTGGCCATGCGCGAAGGATTCATGCCGGGCTCGGCGCATATCACCCAGCTGGATCCGGCCTGCAACGGATTGCGAATTCTCCGCGAAACGGAAGCGAAGGTTCCGCGGATCGTTCTGAAGAACAGCAGCGGGTTCGGTGGTGCCAACGTTGCGCTGCTGTTCAAAAGTATCTAAGTGCCACGTGGTGCGCGCTGAGACTCAACAGGCGATGGTTATCGCAGAACCCGACGTTTTGAGCGGCGTACGAAGAGGACGGGCATGAGTCCTCGTTTAGCTGAACTTTATCCCAATGCGTTTGTTACCGGTGCAAGTGCGGGTCTGGGTCGGGCGTTTGCGATCATGTTGCTGGGGGAAGGCGTCCGCGTGTGGGGTACGGCACGGGATGTCGGACGGTTGACTGCGATCGCCGGTCGCTTCCCTGCGATCTTCACCCCGGTGGCGCTCGATCTGGGCGAGCCCTTCGCCGCGGAAGCCGCTTTTCGCCGCGCCGCGAATTCAGCGGGCGGAGCATTCGACCTCGTCGTGAATAACGCTGGTTATGGAGTGTTTGGAATGTTCCACGAAGTGGATTACGACAGCTGGCAAAAGCAGTTGGATGCGATGGTCGGGACAACGTTTCGACTGACTCATGCGGCGTTGCAGGGGATGCACGGTCGAAACCGAGGCTGTGTGCTGAATGTGTCCTCCCTTGCAGCTGAGTTTCCGCTTCCCTTCATGGCGGGGTATAACGTGGCGAAATCTGCGCTATCCGCGTTGAGCGAAAGTTTAATCGTTGAAACACGAGGCACCGGAATCAAGGTGATCGACTTTCGCCCGGGCGATTACCTCACCGATTTCAATCGCACAATGCTTACCACCTCTCCCGCCGGACACGCGTCTGGACCGCTCACCACCACCGCGTGGAATGCGCTGGAGGCACATCGGGCGGCGTCACCAAGTGTTGAAATGGCAGCGCGGGATTTCCGCCGAGCATTGCTCGGTGCAAAGTCTGGCGTGGTGCGATCCGGTTCATTCTTTCAAGCGCGGGTTGCGCCACTTTTTGCGCGCCTGCTTCCGTCCTCGATGCTGCGCCGCATCTCGGATCGTTATTACGGTCTCTGACGTGCCCAAATTGCGCATACTGGTGCTCACGTCGAGTACCGGCGGAGGCCATGATGCTCGCGCCGAAGCTTTCGCTGAGTGGTG
>JBDSPT010000242.1:0-2576 GCA_039930205.1 Opitutus sp.
GCCCGGGACCGCTGTTCCGGATTCGTCCGTTCTGGTCCCGCCCAAGCTCATGATACCCTCCTCCCTGAAACCCTCACCGTTGTTGGCCTGCCTCGTTCTGTTTGCGCTGGGGCTTAAAGGCGCAATCGATCAACCGACCGCCGCCGCCGGGCTGGTCAATCGTAAGGTGGGCGTGAACGGCCTGAGCACGCCGACGGACCTGACGGTCGATCTGGTCGCCCAGGAACCCACGGTGGCCCAGCCGGTGTTTCTCAATTTCGACGAGCGCGGCCGGATGTGGGTCGTGCAGTATCTGCAATATCCCGATCCGGCCGGCCTCACCGCCATGTCCCGCGACAACGTCTGGCGCATGGTGTACAATCAAAAGAAACCGCCGCCTCCGTATGATACACCGGAGAAGGCGAAATTTCGCGGGAAGGATCGCGTCACGATTTTCGAGGACATCAAGGGCGACGGTTCCTTCACCAAGCAGACGACGTTTGTCGACGGCCTTAATATTACCACCGCGGTCTGCCGCGGGCGCGGGGGCGTTTGGGTTCTGTCTCCGCCCCACCTGCTTTTTTATCCCGACGCGAACAACGATGATGTGCCCGACGGTCCGCCCGTCGTGAAGATCGACGGATTCAACTTGGAAGACACCCACTCGGTGGCCAACTCACTGCGGTGGGGCCCCGACGGCTGGCTCTATGGGGCAATCGGTTCGACCGTCACGGCGGACATCATTCGGCCGGGCCTTGATCGCGAACCCTTGGTTCATATCACAGGGCAGGGCATCTGGCGTTATCATCCCGAGACCAGCCGCTTCGAAGTCTACGCGGAAGGGGGTGGCAACACCTTCGGCTGCGAGATTGACTAGAAAGGGCGGGTGTTTTCCGGTCACAACGGTGGTGACACGCGCGGCTTCCACTACGTCCAGGGCGGCTACCTCCGCAAAGGATTCGAAAAGCACGGCGAACTCTCCAACCCGTATGCCTTCGGATATTTTCCGGCGATGCCGCATGAGTCGGTGTCGCGCTTCACCCACAATTTCATCATCTACCAAGGCGGTGCGCTGCCCTCGCGTTACGATGGCAAGCTGATTGGCGTCGATCCCATGAGTAGCTACCTGCCCTTGGCCGAATTGGGCCAGCGCGGTTCCACGTTTGCCACCCACGACATCGATGCCGTCATTCGTGCGACCGACGCGCAGACGCATTTTCGTCCGGTCGATATCAAGCACGGCCCCGACGGCGCCATCTATGTGGCGGACTGGTGTGACTTCCAAATAAACCACTATCGCAATCACGAGGGCCAGATCAGCAAAGAGGACGGCCGCATTTATCGCGTGCGCGGTGCCGACACCAAGCCGGGTTACGCCCCGTTCGATCTCACCAGGCAGTCGTCGCGGGCACTCGTGGAACTGCTGCGCGGCAACAACCGCTGGATCCGCGAGACGGCATTGCAGATTCTCGGCGACCGCCACGACGCGAGCCTGATTCCTTCGCTCCGCCAGACCTTGGCGGCACGCAGCACCGGACAATTCGCCCTCGAGGCGCTGTGGGCGCTCAATCTGAGCGGCGGATTGGACGAAGCCACTGCGCTCACCCTGCTCACCCATCCCGATCCTTATGTGCGACTCTGGACGGTGCGGTTGCTCTGCGATCGGAACGAGGTGAACCCATCCGTCGGCGGAGCGCTCGTGGAACTTTGCGCGAAGGAACCGAATGTCGAAGTGCGGAGCCAGCTTGCGGCCTCGGCCAAACGCCTTCCCGCGACCACGGCCCTGCCCCTCGTGGAGGTGCTGCTCTCTCGCGACGAAGATGTCGGCGACCCGTATGTGCCGCTCCAGCTCTGGTGGGCGATCGAAAGCAAGTGCGCGTCCAATCGCGATGCCGTCATGGCGTTGTTCGATTCCCGGGCGGAAAGTTCTCTCTGGGTTCGCCCGCTGGTGAAAACGCACATCGCGGCCCGGCTGATGCGACGCTTTGCTGCTGCGGGTGGGAACGAGAATTTTCTCGCCTGTGCCCGGCTGCTGACCCAAGCACCCGACGCCGCGACGCGGCACGAGTTGCTCGAAGGATTCGAGCAGGCTTTTCGGGACCGGGCGCTGCCGCCGATCCCGGATGTCCTGGTGAATGCGCTGGTGAAAGCGGGGGGCGGTTCGCTCTCCCTCCGGGTCCGCCAGAAAGATCCGAGCGCGCTGGAGGAGGCGCTGCGGCTACTCGTCAACGCTTCCGCTCCGTTGGTGGAGCGTATCCGATTGGCGACCACGTTCGGCGAAGCGCCCTATGCGCCGGCGGCGGCCGCCTTCGAGCGCGTGCTGCAGGAGCCGAGTCCGGCCCTGCGCACGGCGGTGCTGGGTGCCGCTGCGTCCTACGATGACGTCGCGCTGACCCGTACCATCATCGCGGGCTATCCGAAGTTTTCGACCGCTGAGCAGACGATCGCGCTTTCTGTTTTGTCGAGCCGGCGCGCCGGTGCCGAGGCCCTGCTGGATGCCGTGGCCGAAAAGGGGCTGGATCCAAAAACGGTTCCGATCGAGATGCAGGAAAAATTGCGCCTGGTGGACGGCGGCGCGTTGGGCGATCGCGTTGACC
>JBDSPT010000243.1:0-5524 GCA_039930205.1 Opitutus sp.
GGCACGCGACGCCACAGACCGAGCGTGATCAGAAACAGGGCGGCCAGCGTGAGCTGAATGCTGCCGAGCAGGAAATAACCGCCGCGCCAACCGAAGCGGCTGCTCAGCGCGTTGGCCAGGATGATGGGACCGCACGTGGCGCCAATGCCCCAACACGCGTGCAGCCAGTTCATGTGCCGGCCACTGTAGTGACGCGCCACATACCCGTTGAGTCCAGCGTCCACCGCTCCGGCGCCGAACCCGAGCGGCACCGCGGCGAGAAGCAGCCAGACCAGCGAATGCGAGCGACCGATCATCAGCAGCGCCGAGCCGGTCAGCAGTCCGCTCACGAGCACGACGGGGCCAGTGCCAAACCGACCAATGATTCTTCCGCTGGAAAAGGCCGCCGCACCCGAAAGCAGCGTCGCGACGATCATGATGATTCCCGCCAGGCTAATCGGAACACCGAGTTCGCGATGCACCGCCGGCCACGCCACGCCCAACGTGCCATCAGGCAGGCCCAGGCTGATGAAGCCGAGATAGATGATGAGCAGGAGCCAGAATGCGGTGCGGGCGGGAGTCACGAATGAGAAACTCAGAGCGGTGCCCGTCCGAGTCGCCAGCGCGATTGCGAGTTTTTGCCGACCGTTGACTCTTTCATCACGATCCGGGCGTTACTCGAGCCGGACGCCACAAAGTGCGAAACCGAGCGGTCGTCCGCCCGCGTTAGGATTTTCCCGGCCCGGTGCTTGTTCGCTGCGCACCTCGAGCACATATGTCCCCTGGGCATCGGGTTCCGCCTCCACTGTGATCCACTCAATGGTTTCGGTCGCGATGCCGTGCCACAAATCGCGCCCCGCGGAGCTCACGTGGAGGTCACACGGCGTGAACCCGCGAAAGGCGAGGTGAAAACGGCGCGCGGCGTGTGAGCGCGGAAATGTATCCAGATGCAGCGTACCGACCTGCGGGCACCACGCCCAGGTATCGTTGCTGCGGCCTTCGGCAGGATACCAGCTCTCGCTCGAATGCACCACGTAGCTTCCGGCCCGCACCCGGCCCGCCGCAACTTCATGAGCGTCGTGCGGGACCAGATACAGGCTCAGGATACCGCCGCCGACCGACAGGTTGCCCAGCACCAGAATCCAGAGTGCGGCCTTTTGTCGGACGGCGATGACGTTGAAGGCGAGTCCGAGCGGCAGGAGCACGCGGAACGCCGCACCGGGGAGATCATCGCCCCACACGGCCGGACCGAGCAGGATCATCAGACCCGCAAACGCGGCGCCCATGCGCCACCAGGGGCTGTACTGCCACAGGTTGAACGCGAGAAACAGCGCTTGGACCGCGAGCGCGACGAACGAAAGCGCGGTGGTGATCACGAGTGGGCGATTCGGCTCCGCCGTCCATGCGTGGAGGAGGTCGCCGGCCTTGTGGATCCATCCGAAAAGAGGCAGCTCAAAGTTTCGCAATCCCGCACCCGACGAACCTGCTTTGTGCCAGACGTAGGCGAGCCAGAGCGCGAGAGGCAAAATCGCCACTGCGATCGCGAGGGCCGAGCTTGAAATGGATCGGCGGGTCACCCGCCGCTCGGGCAGGAGTGCCGCGACGCCCAGCAGGGCGGTTTCGCGCGCGAGGGCCGCGAATCCAAGCAAGCCGCCTGACCAGACCCGCCGGCCACGTTCGAGTTGTTGGAGTGACACTGCGACGAACAGCAGAGACACCAGATCGGTGAGCGCGAGGCGCACACTCAGCAATGTACCGGTCGCAAATGCCGTTCCGATCCAGGCCAACGTGCCTCGCCAGTCGTCAGCGGGAAACAATTCCCAAAGCACGAACGCGAGGGCGAACCAGGCGAACACGTTGAGTGCAGCGTAGACTTGCAGTGCCTTGGCTGGATCTCCCCATGCCAGCAGCCATGCAAATGCGCTGAGCAGGATGCGTCTCGCGCGATAGCCGAGGTCATCAATCGCGGTGCGCAGCGCCGGATCAGTGAGCCCCGGGCTGGTCGCGATCTGCGCGTACTGAAAACCGTCGTAGCTGCCGGGGTCCGGATGGACGTAGAGGCGCGCGTCGCGCAGGGAAGGCAACATGGTGGAGGCGGCCGCAACGTCGCACTGCACCATCCGGGTGAATCCATAATGTGGATGCCAATGGCGTGCGGCGAGCCACGCAAAGACGCCGATGAGCAACAGGCGAATGACCCAACCCCAGGATGCCGGATGCAGCAGGATTGATCTAAGCTTCAGCCACACGGTCAAATGCGAGACCACGCGAGGGGAATTGGCAATCCTGCGTGCGGTGGGCCCGGCGGAGGTTCACCACGAAACGCACGAAGGCCACGCAAGCCCGGCGATCGATTCGCTATCGGAGCCGGGTCAGAGACCCGCGCCACCCCCTGATCGACAACGCTCAGAGCCGCGGCAGCGTGAGTCCACCGTCGACCATGATCACCTGGCCGGTGGAGAACGGGAAGTCGCCGCGAGCCAGGGCGGCCACGCTCCGACCGACGTCGTCAGGGAACCCCCAGCGCGGCTGCACGCAGAGGCCCCCTGCAATCAGCTTGTCGTACTTGTCGGTTACGCCCGCGGTCATGTCGGTCTTGATCACGCCCGGACGCACCTCGTAGACCGGAATATCGTCGGCGCCGAGGCGGACCGCAAAAAGCTGCGTGAGCATACTCAACCCGGCCTTGGCGATGCAGTACTCGCCGCGATTGATGCTGATGACGGTCGCGGAAATCGACGTGATGTTGATGATCGCACCGGAGAACGAGGGGTCCACCTTTTTGGCGGCGACCATGTCTCGGGCGAACGCCTGAGTCAGGAAGAACACGCCTTTGAGGTTTGTATCGACCACGTAGTCGTAGCTTTCCTCGGAGGTCTCGAGCAGATCGGCCCGCACCTTCGGCGCCACGCCGGCGTTGTTCACGAGCACGTTGATCGAAGCGCCGCCCGTGAAATTACGGGTCGCGGCCAGGATGGCGTTGCGACCCTCGACCGAGCCGACGTCTCCGCGGGCGTAGCCGACGCGTACGCCGTGCTCGCGTACCTTCGCGAGCGGTTCGGTGACGGCCTCTTCGGCGCGGACGCCGTTAATGACGAGATCCCATTTTTCGGCCGCGAGTTTTTCGGCAATGCCAAAGCCAATGCCGCGCGAACCACCGGTGATCAGAGCAATTTTAGACATGAGTTAACAGGAGAGGTTGGCGAAAGATCGATCTCGTCACAGAGAACACAGAGCTCCGACACAGAGGACACCGAGTTCGGAGTCTGCAAAGGTCGCGGTAGAGCTCATACAGGTGCGAGCTGAATTGTGATTCAATTGGCTGGGCTCTGTGTTCTCTGTGTCCGAGCTCCGTGCCCTCTGTGAAGAAGTTCTGATTGAATTATCAGCCGAGCTTTGGGACGTCGACCCACTTGCGCTCGGCCCAGCTTTGGAGGCCGAGTTCGGCGAGTTGGACGCCCTTGGCACCCTGCAGAAGATTCCATGGGAACGGCGAGCCGGTGACGACGTGCTTGAGGAAGAGTTCCCACTGCACCTTGAACGCGTTATCGTAAACATCGTTCGTCGGCACGCGGGACCAACCGTCGAAGTACTTGATCGGACTATCGATATCCGGATTCCAAACACAGCGCGGGGTGGCGGACAAATGCTGCGCGGTGCAATCGCGGAGACCGGCCACCGCGGTGCCCTCAGTACCGTCGACTTGAATCGTGAGCACGTCGTCGCGGCGGACACGTACGACCCACGACGAGTTGAAGTGACAGATCACGCCGTTGGCCAACTCGAAGGTTGCGTAGGCAGAATCGTCGGCGGTGCATTTGTACGGCTTGCCCGCCTCGTCCCAGCGCTGCGGGATGTGCGTCGCTCCCAGACAGGTGAGAGATTTCACCTCACCGAAGAGATTTTGGATCACGTACTGCCAGTGGCAGAGCATGTCGACGATGATGCCGCCATCGTCTTCCTTGCGGTAGTTCCAGGAAGGACGTTGCAGCTTCTCGTGCTCACCGGTGAAAACCCAGTAGCCGAACTCGCCGCGAACGGAGAGGATCTTGCCGAAGAATCCCGTATCGATGAGGTACTTCAGCTTGAGCAAACCGGGCAGCCAGAGTTTGTCCTGCACGACACCATTTTTGAGACCGGCGGCCGTGACTTCGTTGTACAATGCCAGTGCTTCGGCTGAGGTCGTCGCGGTGGGCTTCTCGCAGTAGATGTGTTTCTTCGCGGCGATCGCTTTGCGCACGCCGACGGGACGCTGACCGGTGAGCGTCGCGTCGAAATAAATTTGGTTCGCGGGATTCGCGAGCTCGGCATCAAGGTTGGTCGAGACGCGCTGAACGTTGGTGCGTGCGGCGAGTGCTTTCAGTTTGTCTTCGCTGCGGCCGACGAGCACGGGATCGGGCATGATGATCTCGTTGTCGGAGAGCTTCACACCACCTTGATCAATGATGGCTTTGATCGAGCGGATAAGATGCTGGTTGGTGCCCATGCGTCCCGTGACGCCGTTCATGATGATGCCGATGCGGTGGGTTTTCATTTGGAGGAAGGGAATTATAGGTGGTGGAGAATCAAAAGCGGCGAGACGGTAGGGCGTGGAGGGGTTCCTGTTTTTGTCACAGAGGGCACGGAGGTAGGCACAAAGCGCAGAAGCAGTCGGGTTTTGACCTCCGTGGCCTCTGTGCCCACCTCTGTGTTCTCAGTGTCGAAGATCGAGATCGTTCAGACATGATCGCGATAGGCTTGGACGATCTTGTCCAGGAACTGCTGTTGGTCGCCGGCCCAGTAAAGGTTCGAGAAGATCTCCACTTCGTTCCAGCTCTGGAAGCCCGTGGCATCGACCCAGGCGCGGATCTGGCGCAACGGAATGCAACCTTCGCCCATCAGTCCGCGGTCGAGCAGCAGATCGGTTGTAGGCGTTTTCCAATCACAAACGTGATAAGCGAAAAGTTTTCCCAGACGGCCGCAGCGAGCGATCTCAGCTTCGAGCGCGGGGTCCCACCAAAGGTGATACACGTCAACTGCGACGCCGACGTATGGTGACGCCAACTGCTCACACATATCATTGGCCTGACCCAGTGTGTTCACGGCCGAGCGACTGTCAGCGTACATCGGGTGCAAAGGCTCGATGGCGAGTTTAACACCTGAGGCTTCGCAATCGGGCAGCAACGCGGCGATGCCGTCGCGAATCTGCGCCCGTGATTCCGTCAGTGGCTGGCCGGGAACGGCTCCGCAGACGAGGACCACGTGAGGTGCGCCGAGCGCGTGGGCTTCTTCGATCGCGCGTCGGTTGTCATCGAGTGCCTTGGTGCGCCCAGCGTCCGTGGTGGCGGGGAAAAATCCGCCGCGGCAGAGTGAAACCACGCTGAGACCTTGGTCGCGTAGCAATTTTCCGACCTGCGCGGGCTTGCGGCCGTCCATCGCATCGCGCCACACGGTGATGCCCTTCACGCCGGCGGCGGCAAACTTCTCTGCGGCCGTTTCGATCGACCAGGGTTTGGTGGTGATCGTGTGAACGCAAAGGCGGGAAAGATCAGGAAGTGCGGCGGCG
>JBDSPT010000244.1:0-5655 GCA_039930205.1 Opitutus sp.
TGAGCAAGGTCGGCGTCGACGTCGCGTCGATGTCGTCGAGTCAGCGGCTGACCGCGCAGTTTTTCTTCGACGGCATTTTCCCGTTCGCGGTGTTGATGGTGGTGAGTTTGCTCACGCGTCCGACCGATCCTGCGCGAGTCGCCCAGTTTTATGGGAAAATGAAAACCCCGGTCGGCGCCACACCCGAACTCGAAGCCGAGGGAATGGAAGAGACGCATCGGAATCCGACGCGCTTCGATTACACGAAACTGTTGCCGCGATCGAATTGGGAATTCTGTAAATGGGATCGCGAGGACACCGTGGGATTCCTGGCGTGTAGTGCGCTCTCGGGTGCGATCGTCGGAATCTTCGTGGCCTTCCTGCGCTGGGCTGCACCGTGAACGAGACGCGTCGTGGCGATGCACCCGAACCAGCGAGGATGGCCATCGTTGGACCGCCTTGAACGGCGGCAGCAGCTTTCTCGCGCCACAGTTCGGAAAGGATAATTGATGCGCGATCCATGCGTGACGCGGGGGCCGGACGGCACGTACCCCATAGTCTGGACTCGGAGACCTCAGGCTGAAGTTCGCGTACGATGGGGATCCCGCGATGATCAATTACCCTCGGGCGCTTGATATCGCGAGACCGTGGTGGTTCGTTGCGGCGACCGGAGTGTGACGTTGAAGGATTTGCCGGCGAAAAAAATGGAAGTGCTCAACAGAGCTTGGGAAGTCCAAAAATGATCAGACTAAAATTCGTGTTTATCGTCGTAATCGCGGGATTGTGGACGGCAGCGAGTCGGGCTCAGCCAGCAGGCCCCGCGCCCGACGCTGCGGTGGAGCGCAAGGGAGCCTTGTCGACCTTAGATCCCGCTTTGCCGACCGTCTTCATCGCGAGCGATTCCACTGCTGCGAAAGGCGCGGGAGAACAACAGGAAGGTTGGGGCGAACTGTTTGCGGATTACTTCGAACCAAAGAAAATCAACGTCGCGAATCGCGCTCGAGGAGGCCGCAGCAGCCGCACGTTCGTGAGCGAAGGGCATTGGGATAAACTCGTCAGCGAAGTGAAGCCGGGTGACTTCGTGCTGATTCAGTTTGGCCACAACGATGGGGGCGCGATTAACGAGGAGCCGCCGGGATCCAATCGGCCATTACGGGCCCGCGGCTCGTTGCCCGGATTGGGCGAGGAGAGTCAGGAGATCGATAATGTTGTCACCAAGCGTCACGAGGTCGTGCGTACCTACGGCTGGTATCTGCGTAAAATGGTCGCCGACGTGAAGGCCCGCGGTGCGACGCCGATCATCCTCTCACTGACGGTTCGGAATATCTGGACTGACGGTAAGGTTGAACGTTTCGGGGACTATCGGCGTTGGTCGCGTGAGACGGCGAAAGCAGCCGGTGTGTCGTTCATTGATCTCACGCGGATCGTGGCGGACGAGTATCAGAAACTGGGAGAGCCCACGGTGAAGGAGTTTTTTCCGAAGGATCATACGCATACGAATCGCTCGGGCGCGGACCGCAATGCGGCCGCGGTGATCGCGGGCCTGAAGGGAATTCGGAAAGGTCCGTGGAGCGACTTGCTGTCGACGAAAGGACAGTCCGTCGAAGCCGATCGCCTCGGCTGGTTGAATCTGCCGGAGCCGGAGAATCCTGCGCTTCCGTCGTTGGTGTTGATCGGGGACTCGACCGTGCGGAATGGTGGCGGAGACGGTGCCGGTGGTGAATGGGGCTGGGGCGATCCGATCGTGGAATTGTTTGATCGCACGAAGATCAACGTGGTCAACCGCGCTGTCGGTGGACTGAGCAGTCGCACGTTTCTCACACAGGGGCATTGGGACCGCGCGCTCACCCTGATCAAACGGGGCGACTACGTGCTGATGCAGTTCGGGCATAACGACAACGGTCCGCTCAACGATACCTCGCGTGCTCGCGGGACAATCAAAGGAGTCGGCGAAGAAGCCGAAGCGATCGACAATCTCCTGACCAAGGAACACGAGATCGTGCACAGCTACGGCTGGTACCTGAGGAAATTTATTCGCGATGCGAAAGAGCGCGGAGCGACGCCGATCGTGTGCTCGCTTATCCCGAGAAAGTCGTGGACGGATGGAAAGATCGTGCGTTCAGCTGACGGATACGCCGGTTGGTCGAAGCAAGTCGCCGCGCAGGAAGGCGTGGGCTTCATCGACCTGAATGAGCGGATCGCGCAACGCTATGAAGAGATGGGCGAAGCCGAGGTGGCTCCCCTGTTCGCTGATCCGCACACGCACACGAGTCGCGCCGGGGCTGAGCTCAATGCCCGGATTGTGGCGCAGGGCATCCGGGACCTCGCTGACACATCGCTCGCGCCGTATCTGCGCTGAGGCGACAGGATCGGATGCAGGCCGCGCGCTCGCGCGCATTTTTATGAAGTGAGTTGAACGACTGACGCACGGAGGACGCGGAGAAAGGCACAAGCTGCCACAGAAAAGGAGCCAGAATCAAACGTCGGCACAAGGCACACAGTTCACGGAGCTCTGACACGCAGACTGCGGGGTCATGGACCGACGGATCCACCGTGCCGAAATGCGAACGAGTCTGGGGGCGTCATAGGTTCTCCCTCGGTGATCTCCAGGTCGGGACTTCGCGCCCTCGGCTCGGGCCTTATTGCTACGTGTCCTCAGGGTCTTGTGTTTAAGGCGTCTGAGGAAACCGCGCGCGAGCGCGCTGCCCACATTATGCAAAGACTTGTAGTCTCAAGCTTCGACCGCGGTCACCTCGATGCGCTCTTTCAACTTGGGCGCTTCCTCGCCACGAGGGCGGAGGGTGTAGCCTTCATTCAATCTCGCTGGAATGGTCGTGAGGGAGGGCTGCTCCGGAATTCCAAATTCGTTGTGCAGCAGCTGGCCAATCACCAGCTCCGCGGCGCGGGCACCGAGTTGTGTCGTCTGCAAATCAAGCGAAGCGCAGGCATCTGTCGTGCGGAGTGAATTCAGGCAGACGAAGGCGTGCGTCTTCGGAATTTTCGCACCACAGGCTTTCATCCACGTCATGGCCTCAGGGAAATGGCCGAGCACCACGTCGGGATCGTATTTCTTGAACCACGCCTCAAAATCGGAACGGGTGATTTCGCGCAGCCGCAACGCGGGGACGGCCGTGATTTTCGGCAGGTACTTCTGTAGTGCGAGGAATGCCCCTTCCCAGCGAAACTGCAGCCGCTCATCGAGCTGGATATCCATGATCAGCCCGGGACGACGATATCCGCGGGTGTGTAGTTCCTGCAGCAGACCGACCATGGAGCGATAATGGTCGGAACACACGCAGTGCAGCGCGGGATGGTCGATGAAGTAGTCGGCGTAAACGGCGGTGTAGCGCTTCCAGCTTAAACTTGAAAGATCGGGGAAGCCGGACGCGGGCAGGATCACCAGAGCTTGGATACCGCGAGTGTGGAGAATCGTGTCGAGCCGGTTCAAGCGCACGCCGTGCGCACCCACTTCGAAACGCTCCATCTTGAAGCCGAGCGTGTTCGCGCGTTCCGTGATGCCGGCGAGAAGGCTTTCATTGTACCGAACGACGTGGGCCGAGCGCTCCGCTTCGACGATTTCGATGGCGGCGAGCACGCCGCGAAACTGCTGTCCCCGTGAACGACGCAGCAACGACATGACGGCGCCCGTGAGAGGATTGCGTTCATAGCCGGCGGCTTTCGCAGCTTCCCGCACTCGAGCAACCGTGTCAGGATTCACCCGCGGGGAACCACGCAGAGCGTCAGACACGGTGGTCCGGGACAGGCCCAACGAACGAGCCAGTGTACGCAGGGTAGGGGCGGCCATGGGAACGGGGCCAAGCTTCCGCTGAGTGGCGGAGGTTTCAACGAAAATTCGGTCAGTCCGAATTTATTTGGGTTTCCGCACCAACACGAAGACCAAAGGAGTGCGGCGCCGTCGACCCGCTTCTGTTGGCCGTCCGGAGGCAGCTCAAAAACGCTGCGCTAAATCAGACCGGCTCTCGAAGTGTCACTTACAAGGCAGGCTCGCTTCGGCTGACATTATCGCGGCATCGTTCGTGCAACCTCTCAACCCATATGATCCGCAAAGCTTTTGTGATGAGCGTCAACGCCGGCCACGACGGGGAGTACGAGCGTCGGCACCGACCGATCCGGCCTGAACTGGAAGCAGTCCTCAAGGCGCACGGGGTGCACAACTACTCGATCTTCCTGCACCCGGAAACGCAGCAACTCTTCGCCTACGCCGAGATCGAGGATGAAGCGAGGTGGGCCGCGATCGCGAAAACGCCCGAGTGTCAGCGATGGTGGAAACACATGGGCGACGTCATGCCGTCCAATCCGGATTTTAGCCCGGTGTCACAGCCGCTACGCGAAGTGTTTCATCTTGCCTGAGCGGTTTGGCTGCTGGCGCGATTCGGTGAGTGCTGGACCCTCGATCGAGATCGTCGGACGTGGCCAACACGAAGTCGTCGCTCCGCTCATCCATTACAGCTGGTTTACTGACTCACCCACCGAGTCGAGTGCAGACTCGCGTGAGTGTTTGCCGTCGCCCAGGTTAGTGCGGTGATTTCCACGAATTCCGAACTCATTCGTTTGCTCGCGGGCCGCCGCGGACATTTCGCAATGGAGTCGGGTTATCACAGCGAGTGGTGGTTCGAACTCGGGCGCTTGTTCGATGAACCGAAATCGCTGAAGCCGTACGTTTCGCAGCTGGCGCAGCGGATCGCTCAAGCACGTGTGGAGGTGATCTGCGGTCCGCAAGTCGGCGGAGCGAAGCTGGCGCGACTGATCGCGGAGGAGCTGCGAATGCCGTATTTTTTCACCGAGAGGTTCGAGTCGCCGGCTGCGACGGGTTTTTTTCCGGTCAAATATTTGGTGCCGATGGAGCAGCGCGCGTCATTGCGCGGCAAGACGGTGGCCATCGTCGACGATGCGGTGAGTGCAGGATCCGCCGCGCGTGGGACGTATGCCGATCTGGTCGAATGCGGCGCGGAGCCCACCGTCTTGGCGGCGCTGTTTGTCTTCGGTCCGGCGGCGGCCGCATTCGCTCAGCTGACCGGAATGATCCTGGAGGGATTGGCGACGCTCCCGCTCGGGATCTGGCGTCCGGGCGAGTGCCCGCACTGCGCGGCAGGGGAACCCATCGAGCGAGTGTCGGATGCGATTTGAGCGAAGACGAACTCTCGGCCGAAGCTCGACGATCACGAGAAAGAGTACGATCAGGTGCACGATCTGGATCCGAATTCCGGACCGTGGCGCGCAGGCGGACCATCCGAATTTCGGCGGCTTTCGCCCACGCCTGAGATCTGTTCCTTGGCAGGGAACGCCTGATTTCGTCTGCCTTGTTAACCGTGACATTTCAGACGAAATTAAACGCCGAGTACACAGATTGACGCGGATCAAGGCATTGAAGGCAAAGCAGGGCACTCGATCAAACTCACCTCCGGTTCATGATGGATTCCGTTTTATCCGCCTGGCTAGAGCGGTTTAACTTAAACTGTAGCCGGACGCCGCCTCATTGTCACCGCGAGGTGCGCGAAGTGCGCCGTGGCGATCCAGCTGGATTGCTTCGTCGCTGCGCTTCTCGCAATGACCGGAACCCGGCTACAGTTTTATTTAAAAGGCTCCAGCGAAGCGAAGAATCCAGTGAGCGCGTGGAGGCCGGACAGTGTCGGGGTCAAGCTGCCCGGCCGATTC
>JBDSPT010000245.1:0-3708 GCA_039930205.1 Opitutus sp.
GCGGGCGACGCCACAAAGGGTGAGCAGAGCAACGACTGGTCGTAATCCGTAGGCGATATTCATGGGGAAGACGTCTCGGCGCCCGGCCAGTGGTCGATGATGAGATGGCGAAGAGGCGGACACGTGGCGGATGAGTGCCTACAGCCGCACGACGCGAGCTTCTCGATGTGCCGTCAGCGCGGCGGCCCACAGTTCGTGTTGGGCGACGGCTTCGTCCGGCGTCGCGCAGCCGAACCGGTCGCCGAGAAC
The DNA here is from genome assembly GCA_039930205.1 of Opitutus sp. GTDB lineage: Bacteria > Verrucomicrobiota > Verrucomicrobiia > Opitutales > Opitutaceae > Opitutus. Next base: position 250 of record JBDSPT010000245.1, read on the forward strand.
GCCCGTGCGTTCCGCGAGAAAGGCGGCCCACATCTGCATCATCAGATCAGGAAAGCCCGGCTCGAAGATACTGCCGGTGATGGTCTGGAAGGGCATCGAGAAACCGAGGTCGGTCTTTTGCCACCATTGCTCCCGGTCGCGGCGAAAAACCCACAGCGTCTTGGGCTCCTTGGTGGAGAAACGGACTCCGCCATCCGTGCCCAGCACTTCGAAAATCCACGTGTTGGTCTCGGTGGGCGCAAGTCGCTTCATCTCCAGCGTAAGTGGCACGTCATGGCCTGACACGGCGACCGTGGAATGAATCGTCGCATTGTCCCAGGTGTCACAGGCGGCATTGCCGCCGTGACCATCGGGCCGCGTCGCATAACCCTTCTGCAGCTGCGCATAGAGGCTGTGCGGCTTCCAACCCAGCCGGAGCGGCACGTGCGCCACGTGCAGCCCGAGATCGTTCATGACACCACCTTCACCACAGTACTTCGCCTGTCGCTTCCAGTTGACAGGCTTGGCCGGATCAAGATCGCTCGCATGCAGGAACGCCGAGCGAATCTCGAGGAGGCGGCCAATGTTTCCGCTCCTGGCCACCTGGATCGCACGTTGGGCGCCGGGCAGGAAGGGGAACTCCGAGGAGACGCGGACAAACCGTTTCAGGCGCGTCGCCTCATCGCGGATACGACGCGCGGCCGGCAGGTCGATGCCAAAAGGCTTTTCGGCCAGCAGATCTTTGCCTGCCCGCAGCACGTCGAGATAGATCTCCTCGTGCAGGTGATGGGGCACTGCGACGTAGACGACGTCCACCTCATCGGATGCCAGCAATTCAGCGTGGTGGGTGGTGAGGAGTTTGACCGTCCCGATTTGCCGAAACCAATCGAGACGTGAGGTCTGCAAGTCACAAACGGCAGTGAGTTCCGCTTTGATCGGAAAGTTCTCCAAGGCGAACCAACGAGCGAAGGCCGACGCGGCTTCACGTCCCATCAATCCTCCTCCGATTATTCCAACGCGGACGCGAGTTGTCTCTTGCACGGTGGTTAGAGGAGAAACTTGCCCGCGTTCGCCGCGGTGCAGGATTCGTGGACGACCGCCATCAGTGCGCGCGTGATCTTCGCGGGCTCAGGATGTTGGATGATGTTGCGCCCGTAAACGATCCCGGCCGCGCCCTGTTGCATCAGTTGTTCCGTTCGGCGGAGGATTTCCTCCGTCGTGGCCTTGCCACCTCCACGCACGAGCACGGGAGTACCTCCCGCGATTCGAATGACCTTGTGGTAATCGGTCACGTGGGCCGTCGGGTCTGCCTTGATAATGTCGGCACCCAGCTCAACGGCCTGGCGAACGAGGGGGACAATCTTATCAACATCGCCGTTCACCATGTAACCTCCGGCCTCTTGATTGCTCTGAAACACGAGCGGTTCGATCATGAGAGGCATGCCATAGTGGTCGCACTGCGGCTTCAGACTAAGGATATTCTGAATACACTGATCGGTTAATTCCGGCTGGCCCGGAATGCTGAACAGGTTGACCACCACGCAGGCGGCATCCAACCGCACGCCTTGAAGCACGGGCTCGGAAATCATGCGCGAGAACAGGGATTCCGGCAACTGACGACCGTACACGTTCGCCACATCGGTGCGCAGGACCAGCGCCGGCTTCGGACGCAGAGGGAGCGATTGAAGATGCCTCGCCTGCCCACAGGTAAGTTGAATCGCGTCAGGTGCGACGTCCACCAACGTCTTGATGGCGCCCGGGAGATCTTCGATGCCACCAAGAAAGCTCAGTTCATTGAAAAAGCCGTGGTCGATCGCCACATCGAAGCAGCGTCCAGTCGTCGGATTAAACAGCCGGTTGAGTCGAGCCAGTTTCATTTCGAAGGAACAATATGGATGCGCAGACCAGCTTCACCCAGGGTCTGCCGCTCTCCGCGACTCAGCAGGCGATCAGTGACGAAGTGGTGAAAGGCGGTCCAAGGCGAAAACCGAAAGGCCGCGGGGCGATTCCACTTGTCGGCGTGGGCTACCAGAACGCGGAGCCTCGCCCGACGGAGTGCCTCCGTCTTGATTCCGGCTTCGGCAATTTCGGTCGTGGACGCTCCACTGTTGAGCTCAAGACCGGATGCGCCAATGACGGAGGCGTCGAACCGCAGCGATTCCAGCCAGCTCAATGCGAGTGCGCCCGTCATCGCGAGACTCGTTCCTCGCACGTCGCCGCCCAACGCAGTGAGTGTGGCGCGAGCCTCAGCGGCAAACGCGAGGAGAGGGATCGAATTGGTGAAGATCCGAAGTTTGGGACGATCGAGCAGGGCTCGACCTACTTCCAGGCAGGTCGTACCCGCATCCACAAACACAGTACCTGCTTCCGGCAGGAGGCCCGCGGCGATCCGGGCGAGCCGGACTTTCGCGTTGGTGTTGCGGCGGGCCTTTTCGTCAAAAGCGGGTTCGGAGAAGGAGAAGTCCGGAGGGAGCAGCCCGCCGTGGGTTCGTTGGACCAATCCCGTTTTAGCGAGTTCGGTCACATCGCGCCGGATCGTGGCGGACGAGACGCCGAGTCGCGTGGTGATCTCCCCCAATGTCAGCCGGCCTCGTTCCGCCAGCAGACGGAGAATCGCGCGGTGTCGCTCGGGGGAAAGCACAGCCCGAGTCGATTCAGCGTCATCGGGACCTGCAAATGCGTTGTTCACGATCGCTCAATTCGCGCGGAATCGCTCAAGCGCTGCCGCGGCATGACGTGGAGTCTGCCCAGGCGAGGACGACTCGTGCAACGAGGTTGAGGTCCATCGACGGGTCCGGCGGGGCCATCAACCACGGGCGGTCGTTCAACGCTTCGTGGAGTGGGCATTTGTTATACAGACGCCTCAGAGCGGAGATTCCGTGAGAAGAATCTGAGAACTTCTTTGCGGCCTGCCGCTGGATCGGTGGCGATGCAGCCGGCATCGGAGATTTCTTGTCGCATCGGTCGTGAGACCGATGACCGTGGCGCGCTGCCTTGCATCCACCGTCTCACGACGTTGGCTGCTTCTGGTTGAACAGATACGGCGAAGGCAGGAATGCGATGAGCGAATGCGCGCGCTATGAGCGAATGTGCACATCGGGATTGCGGACGGTTGCCGGCGGGATTCGCCTGCCCGCGTTCCTTACCCCCGGCAATCCGAACTCATCTGACCCTCGCATGAACTCCCTTCACCCACGTCTCTGCGCGCTCCTTCTCTGGGGCGCTCTGATTTCCTCAGCCTCGGCCCAAACCCCTTCAGCCACCGCCAACGACGCTGAGCCCGTACGACTCTCGGAGTTCCGCGTCGACGCGTCAAAGGATCGCGGATACGTGGCGACCAACTCAATCTCCGGCACTCGCTTGAACACGGCAATCAAGGACCTGCCCATTCCGATCGAGGTGATCACGAGCGAGTTCATTCGCGACATTGGAGCGACTGATCTCAAGGAGGCGCTGGCGTTCAGCTCTGGAATTTATGGC
>JBDSPT010000246.1:0-7618 GCA_039930205.1 Opitutus sp.
ATTATCATGAACATGCTCGTCGCTGCCATGGTGTCGGGCCCGTTCACGAATGACGGTGGGTTTCTCGATCACGCGATGCGGTCGGTTTTCGGCGGTGCACTCGACCTCGTGCAGGGGCGTGGGTACGGCTTCGCCTTCGTGCTGATGGCGTTTGTTCATCCGCTCGCATTGGCGATGATCTGGCTCGGCAAACTGCATCGCCGCTCTCCCTCCTATGAAAACGCTTAAGTTCGTCGGGTGGTCTCTGGTGTGGCTGGCGCTGGTGAACGTATCCGGCGCAGCTGACGAAGTTGCGCTGACGGACGCGAATACGCGGCTATCGTGGAAGCAGGAGGCCGGAGGGTGGCGGTTGGAGGAGGTCTACGTGAAGGGAACAGGTGATCGCCTGAGTCTCGGGAAAGAATCGGGCGAATACACGGTCTTGTTCTCATCGACTCCGCCTTCCACCGAACCCATTCGCGTGCCTTGGGCGGGTCATCCCGATGGGTTTCCCGAACCGAATTACCACTACCAGACGCCGGTCTGGCGTGAGGTGACCAGCCCCGTCGCGATGAACGTCGCGGGCGAAGTGCACCGTTTCTTTCCGGAAAAAGTCACCCGTGCGGCTGACGGCGCCTGGGTGTTCAGTCACGAGGACGACACGGCGAAGTTGGAAGCGCGATGGCAGAACGATCCGAAATTTGCGGGCGACGTGCGCGTGACGGTGACCCTCACCGCGAAGAAGGCGGGCTGGTACTCGATCGCAACGCCGACGTTGACGACCCTGACGGAGCAGGAACTCGGTTGGGGCGTCGTGCCCGGCGTTTTCCAGGGAGCGGCGATCGAGAAAGATTTCGTGCTGGCGGCGGCCTATGGTCACGGACTGCCGGATCGTCCCATTCTCGTGCGCGAGCGCACCGCCTCGACGCTGACCTCGGTGTTGAGTACGAAAGATGGGGCGACCATCGCGGTGACGGCCGAACCGGGGACCGCCACGGACCCGTGGGCGCACGATCATGATACGCGGCAGGAATGGCGACTGGGTTTGTCCCATATGAACCGGCAGGGAGACCTTGCGCCGACGCTCTACCACCCGGTGCTCGGCCAGCCTGAGTCTCAGCTTGCGGTGGGCGACGCTCGCACGTTTTCGTTCCGGTACACGTTGCGCGCCGCGGATTGGTTCGCGGTCACGAAGCATGTGATTTCCGATGTGTATCAGTTTTCTGAAGCCCTGGCGCTGCGCGCAGCACGACGTTCGTTGAGCGATCGGCTGATCGCGCAGCATGCCTATCTCACCGACGCGGCAACTTCGATGTGGCGCACGGAAGAATTTGGCGGCCGGACCATCGGCGCTCAGGCGTATCTTGGTGGCGTGGTTGGATCAAATCACGATGCGATGAAGAACTCCGACTACGGCGCGATGTGGATGCTCGCGCGCCTGACCGGCGACGAGCGGCTCACCCGTGATCGGCTGCCGTTTGCCCGAGCGTTCAAGCTCGTGCAGCAGCAGGTTGAGCCGGGCTTTTTCCAAGGCGCGGCGATTGGTCAGTATTACCTTTCGAAGAGTCGACGTTTCACGGAGGAGTGGGGTGACTACGTGGAGCCGGTCGCGCTCACGTTCTACTCGATGCTCGATCTCGGAAACATCCTGTTGTTTTCGCCCAAGGATCAGGAACTGAAAGAGCGGCTGCGGCTTGGCGCGGAGCGATTGTTGAAGTGGCAGCATGCGGATGGGCATTGGGAGGTGGCGTATCGGCGCGCGGACGAGCAGAAATTATTCACCGAGCTCAGCGATTTGCGCCCCACGTTCTACGGCCTGCTCGTGGCGTACCGAATTCTTGGTGACGAGAAGTACCTCGTCGCAGCCCGACGTGGCGCCGATTGGCTGGTCGCGCATGCGGTTGCGGAGGGGAGCTTCCTCGGCGTCTGCGGCGACGCGCGGTTTGCGCCTGATTTCGCGACCGCTCAGGTGGCGCAGTCGCTGCTCGATCTGGCGGAGGTGACGGGCGACGCGCGCTACCGCGAGGCGGGCATCGCGGCGGCGCGGTACTATGTTACCTCAATCTACACGCATCCCATCGCCAGCCGGGAAAAGAAAGTGGTGGGTGGCCAGACGCGGGCTGATTGGGAAATCAGCCAGACGGGACTGAGCTTTGAGCACGGTGGGTTGATCGGTTCAGCCAATCGACACGGCCCGATTTTGCTGGCCAGCCACGCGGGCTTGTTCGTCCGCGTGCATCAGCTGACGGGAGAACCGCTGTTCCTGGAAATGGCTCGTGCCGCGGTGGTGGGACGCGAGGCGTTCGTCGATGATAAGACGCAAGTGGCGTCGTATTATTGGGACAAGATGAACCTCGGCGCCGGCCCCTATCCGCATCATGCGTGGTGGCAGATCGGCTGGATCACCGACTACCTGCTCTCGGAAGCGGCGCTGCGTTCGAAAAACCAGATCACGTTTCCGCGCGGCTTTTTCACGCCCAAAGTCGGGCCGCATGCCTGTTATGGATTCGCGCCCGGCAAACTCTTCGGTGAGCCCGTGGAGATGGGCTGGGGTGCGGTGCCCACCGCGCAACCGGCGGTGGACTGCCTCGTGATGCATGCGGTGAATCGAAATCGAGTTTATGTCGTTTTGCTCAATGAAGCCGGCAGCGAAAAACGAGCGAGCGTGACCCCCTCCGCGGAGGAATTGACGCACGGGCGGGCGAAAACCTGGAGCGCAGCACAGCTGATCGACCAAACGGGGAGCGCGTCGCCTCTCACATCAAAAAATGAGGGGACATGGTCGGTCACGTTGTCAGGTTATGGGCTCTCGGTTCTTGCGCTGGATTTCTAACCGGCCGCGGAGCCGTGTTCCTTGCGCGGGCGTGTGGGCGAGAGTAGAAGCAGGCTCAAAGGTGGGATGAGCCAGACTGATTGGCGGCATTCGGCTGGCCGGATTTACCGGCCAGCGACGCAGAACATTCCGGGCTTCTCGACTTTGGAGCTGAATGCGGCGGGTCGCGTTGAGCACTACAGCGATGCCGGATTTGATCACACCGCCGTACCGAAGCTGGGCCTACGCTGGCAGCCGTTGGATCAGCAAGTCACGTTCCGGGCATCGTGGGGCAAAGGTTTCCGCGCGCCGTCACTCGCGGAACTGTATCAACCCCGGACAACCAGCATTGTCTTCAACATCGCTGATCCGCTTCGCGCCGGTAAACCGGGCTCGAACGCCAACGACACCAATACGGGGCAGCGTCAGATCTTGTCGGGCGGCAATCCAGCGCTGCGCCCGGAAACGTCGGAGTCGTGGAACTACGGCGTGCTGTTCCAGCCGAAAGCCACCAGCGGTTTGTCCTTGAGCCTGGATTATTACAAAATCCAGGTTCGTGACCGTATCGGCCAACCGGCGACGCCTGCGATCATTCTCGCGAATCCCACGCTCTTTCCGGACTTCATCGAACGCGCTGCTCCCACCGCGAGCGACTTGGCGAACGGCCTGCCGGGTGAACTCATTCGCATCCGCACCGTGACGGGAAATTATGGCGACGCCGACACCCGCGGGCTCGATCTCGCGGCGGAATATCGGTTTACGACGCAAAATTTGGGGAAGTTCACCGCGCGCGTCGCAGGGAGCACGATTTATCACGAGATCATCCGGACGCGTCCCGACTTGCCGTCAGTCGAGACCGTTGCGACGTACGAGGTGCCACGCGTTCGCGGCAACGCGAGCCTCGCCTGGAGCAAGGACAAGGTCGGCGTTGTGTTGACGGGTGACTACATCCACGGGTTTGCCGATGCCGCGCCGAGTACTTTGCGCGTGAAGCAGCAGACGATCGCGGGTCTGCAAGTCAGCTATGATCTGGCATCTGCGACGCGGGTCACCGTTGGGGTGAACAACCTCTTCGATCGTAATCCGCCGATGACGGCATCGTCCACTGGCTATGCGGAGGCGACGAGCTACTTCCTGCCGCGATTTGTGTACCTGGACGTTACGAAGAAGTTCTAAACGATTCGAAATAATCAGCTAACGAAGGCGCGCCCGGATGCGGTGCGCCTTTTTTTGCGACTACGCCCGTGAATTTGTTTTTTCCTGCAAGAAATTTGAATCGGTTTTGAACGATATGCACACCATCCGCGTCTGACTGGATGTGTGTTAGGTGTTGGTTAGTGTTTGTATTCTTAGTACCCGCTAGTGGAAAAGGCGCCGGAAATTTCCGGCGCCTTTTTCTTGGGCGGTTACTTGAGCGTCGGCCGGCGGCTTCGCCTCGCGCGGCCGCCTCCCCATGGAACTCGCTTCTAGCATTCCTAACCAGATCGCGCGAACGCACTCGCGGCATTGTGTTCAGGTCGAAGGGACGCCTCGCGCACCGTTTGTACCGACAGCTGGCCGTATCCATGCAATTGGAAGTAGCCACCGTCGTGAGGCAGGGGACGCGCGGTTGGGGCGCGCCGGTCATCGGTCTCACGACCGATGCTACAAGGATTCGCGGAACGGGATTCCTCGTCATGACAGAATCTCCCAATAGCCCCTGGAGCGCGCACTTTCTTCGCGGGGTGATGAAACGAATGAAAATTCGCGGCGGCTAACAGGATCCGATCTTAAATCGCCTCCGCTTCCAGCGCGTACCCGCACGCTGGGCGTCCTTTATGCTGGATTTGTCAGATGAGCTGGCGCAAACGAAAGCGTCCCGCTGATCGACGACGGTCACCTTGGTCCTGACATGAATCCGGCGCACGAATACTTAAACCATCTCACCCGGCGGCAGTTTTTTGCGGGCGCGGGACTCGCCATGGGAGGAATGGCCCTCAATTGGCTGGCGCCGAAAGCGCGAGCGGCCGCGGGCGTCGCAGGACTTGCCCGCACCGCAGCCGGCGCACCGGTGGCGCGAGTGAATCCGGGTCTGGCGGGCTTCCCGCACTTTCCACCCACGGCGAAGCGGATCATTTATCTGCACATGAACGGCGGGCCTTCGCAGCTCGACACGTTCGATTACAAGCCCGCTTTACAGAGTCAGTTCTCGAAAGAGTTGCCTGACTCGGTGCGAGGCGGTCAGCGGATCACGACGATGACCAGCGGGCAGGCGGGTTTCCCGGTTGCGCCGTCGATTTTCAATTTCAAGCAGTACGGTGAGCACGGCGTCTGGATCAGTGACTTGCTGCCGTGGACCGCCAAGTTGGCGGACGAAATCACCGTGGTGCGTTCGGTGCATACCAACGCGATCAACCACGACCCGGCGTGTACGTTTTTGATGACCGGCAACGAGCTGCCGGGCCGGGCGAGTATTGGATCCTGGATCTCGTACGGCCTGGGCAGCGAGAACAACGATTTGCCGGCCTTCGTCGTGCTGACGCCGAAGTGGTCATCGAAGAGTGCCGCTCAGGCGCTCTTCACGCGCATGTGGAGCAGCGGTTTTCTCCCAAGCTGCTACAACGGCGTCGCGCTCCGCTCGCGCGGAGATCCCGTCTTGTTTCTCAAAGATCCCGACGGCGTCGATCGCGTGGCGCGTCGGGCGATGCTCGATTCACTCGCGCAGTTCAATCACGTCGCCCATGACGAACACGGCGATCCGGAAACGCTCACGCGAATCGCCCAGTATGAAATGGCGTTTCGGATGCAGACGAGCGTCCCGGAACTGACTGACTTCAGCGAGGAAAGTGAAGCGACGTTGAACCTCTACGGCCCGGACGTGAAGGAGCCCGGTAGCTTTGCCGCGAGTTGCTTGCTCGCCCGCCGACTGGCGGAGCGGAACGTGCGCTGCGTCCAGATTCTCCACCGTGGCTGGGATCAGCACATCAATTTACCCGGCGATCATAAACTGCAGTGCCAGGATATGGATCAAGCCTGCCATGGGCTCATCACCGACTTGAAACAGCGTGGACTGCTCGACGACACGCTCGTGGTGTGGGCGGGTGAATTTGGGCGGACGGTTTACAGCCAGGGCACCCTTACGCAGTCAAACTACGGCCGGGATCACCACCCGCGCTGTTTCAGTGTGTGGATGGCGGGCGGGGGAGTGAAGCGCGGTTTCGTTTTCGGTGAGACGGACGATTTTTCCTACAACATCACCCAGGACCCCGTGAGCCTCTACGATTTAAACGCCACGCTGCTCCAATGTCTCGGGATCGATCACGCGAAGTTTACGTTCAAATCGCAGGGACTGGACCAGCGGCTCACCGGGGTCGAACCCGCGCGGGTCGTGCGGGAGATTCTCGCCTGATATGAAACGCGCATCGTTGCGGTTTTGGGCGGCCGCTTCGCTGGCGGGTGTTTCGAGCGGCTTGCCGGCCGAACAGACGATCACCTACAACGAGCACATCCGGCCCATCCTGTCGGACAACTGCTTCGCGTGTCATGGCCGCGACGAGAAGAAACGCGAAGGTAATCGTCGGCTCGATACAGCCGGGGGCGCGACGGCGAATCACAAAGGCATTCGTGCAATTGTGCCTGGTGATCCCGAGGAATCCGATGCGTGGCAGCGCATCGTGAGTACCGAGGAGGACGAGCGCATGCCGCCGGAGGATTCGCACAAACCACCGCTCACCGCGCAGCAAGCGGGCCTCATCAAACGTTGGATCGCGCAGGGCGGTGAGTACCAGCAGCACTGGGCGTTTGAGCCCATTGTGGCGCCCGCGATCCCCGCAGATGTGGGCAACGTCGGCTCACATCCGGTGGATCGATTTATCACCGCCAAACTCAAGGCAAACGACCTGACGCTTTCCCCCGAAGCTCCGCGTGAAATTCAGCTGCGACGCGCGTCGCTCGCTCTCACGGGTTTGCCGCCGACGCTGGCCGAGATTGATGGCTTCCTCGCCGACATCAAACCGGGAGCTTACGAGCGGATGATTGATCGGCTGCTGGCGTCACCGCACTACGGGGAAAACATGGCGCGCGCCTGGTTGGATGTTGTGCGGTACGGAGACACGCACGGACTTCACTTCGACAATGCACGAACGATCTGGCCTTACCGCGACTGGGTGGTTCAGGCGTTCAACCGCAACATGCCGTTCGATCGATTCACCGTGGAGCAACTCGCCGGTGATCTGCTGCCGAATCCCACGCAAGCGCAGCTCGTCGCGACGGGTTTCACCCGACTGCAACTCTCGACCAACGAAGGTGGGGCGATCGCGGATGAGGTGATGATGCGGACGACCAATGATCGCATCGATACGACCGCAGCGACCTGGCTGGGTCTGACGGCGAATTGCGCTTCGTGCCATGATCACAAGTTCGATCCCTTGAAGCAGAGGGAGTACTATTCGCTGGGCGCGTTTTTCAAAGGCATGGCGGATGGTACGTGGGACGCGAATTCGCGGGTGCCGGGGCCGTTCGTGATGCTCGCGGACAAAGAAAATGCGCAGAAGCTAGAGCGTATTCAAAAAGAACTACCGCCGGTTCGGGCCGCCTTGTCGGCCAGGGCGGAAAAACTTTTGCGGACGACGCCGCTGCCGAAAAAGGGTCCGGCTTCATATGAGGTCGTGTGGGCCGAAGATGGAGACGTTCCGTTGCTTTCGAAGATGGGCGCCCAATCGACCGCCTCCGAAAACGAGGCTTGGCGCGAGGGGGACAACGTGCCGGTGGTGGCGGGACGCCGGGCGCTGCGGCTGGAAGGGAGCGCAACGCGTGACATCATCTTTTCCGGAGGCGACATCCCTCACG
>JBDSPT010000247.1:0-7176 GCA_039930205.1 Opitutus sp.
AGTTGCCGCCAAATCCAGCTGAGTCGCGAACCTGCGTACGCCGCCGTTGCAGATAGAACACGGTGAACTCTCCCGTCAGCCGTTGATCGAACCAGCTGCCGCGCAAGCCGGCTTCGTAATTCCAAAGATCCTCGGTGTGGTAAGTGAGCGGATCGTCAGGAGGATTGATGCGCGCATCGACATTGATGCCGCCACCTTTGTATCCGCGCGTGACGGACGCAAACCCGACGTGATGCGCACCGAGATCGTGTTCGAGCGTGAGCTTTCCTCCGAACAACGTGTCGTCGAACGACGGGGCAAACGACACGCTGGGATCGAACGCACCTCGACTCGCGCGATAACGTGTCCGCGTACCAACGCCCGCCAGATCGATCCACTCTGAGCGCAGGCCCACGATCAACCGCGTCCTCGCCGAAAAATCGTGCGCGATCTGACCAAAGAGCGCTGTGTTTTCCGATTCGTAGTTGGTTCGGAGGCCCCGCACATTCCCCGGGTCTTCATCGGTGTAACGGCTGCTTTCCGCAGTGCGCGAGTAGTACGCACCGATCGTCCAACGATCGATCCACCCCAACGCATCGCGCTTTTGCGCGGAATCCAACCGCAGCTCCTGATTGAAGACGGAGCGATATCGGTGGAGTTCGCTGAATCCCTCGTAGGACGCCGCCGTCCAGTCGTCGTCATAGCTGTAGAGTGATTTTACCCAGCTGGCACTCGTGACCGTGATAAATCGAACCGCCTCCAGTCCGGTGAACGTTCCACGCAAACTCGCCGCCTTCGATCGTTGCTCGTCCCGCCCCGGTTGATCGCTGTAGGTCCGGCGCCCGTTGTTATCCAACGCGAATTCATCGAAACCATTGTTCATTTCAGAGAACAGCAATGCCCCGTTCCAAGTCCACGCGGCGGTCGGGTTCCACGTTAACCGAAGACGCGCCGACCACTCGTCTCGCGCGTTCGTCTGGCGATTCAACGTCACATTGTGACGAAAGCCGTCGCTCTCACTTTTTTGAACCGCGATTCGCATCATCAGTTTCTCCGGCGAACTCGCGATCAGTGGGCCGCCCGCAGCCAAACCACCCTGGCGAAGGTTGTCCTCGCCGAAACTTGTTTCGACCTGGCCCGTCCAGATTGGCGTGGGAGCGTTCGTCACCACTCTCACGATCCCTCCGGCCGCGTTGGCGCCGAAAGCGCCGGCTTGAGGACCGCGAAGCACTTCAACCTGCCGGACATCGAATGTATCCGCCAAGCCACCCAGGCCCGTGAAATCAAAATCATCGACGAGGAAGCGAACAGCGGAATCCGGAGCTTCGCCTTCGTACTGAGAATTTTCTCCGATTCCTCGAATCTGGAAAAACCGCGGTCGCGAGGTTCCGCCTGTCCATGTGAGATTGGGAATTTCGTTCACGAGATCGCCGAAGTGGCGAACGCCCGCGTCCGAGAGAGCCTGCTGGTCGAACACGGTCACGCTCGCAGACATGCGAGCGAGCGGCGACTGCCATAGGTCCGCAGTGACCTGCAGAGGCGCCAGCCCCACGGGAGCTGTAGCAGCCGCGTTTAGATCGGCGTCGGGCGTTTGAGCACGCAATGCCGGAGTCGTGGCGATCGCTGTAGCGAGGAGGAATCGAATCGGGAGGTTCATGGTTGTGGTGCCTTGAACTCAAACGAACTCCCGAGAAAGAGGCGTCGCGCGCCCCAGAATAGGCGCATGTGCGGCGCCTGCTGTTTCCTTCGTCGGCATGATCCGTTCAGGTTCGAAGGGTCGAGCGGCCGAGCGCACCGCAATCTCAGTCCTCCGCGGAGGACACCCCTACAGGCAGAGGCAGTGAAACGCTCCGACCTCCAGCGGTGCAAGCGAAAGATTGAATCCTCAGTGCCATAACCTGCACTGTGCGCGAAACGGGCCCTATCCCGCCCTGCTCCGCGGAGGACGTTTGAGTGCTCTTTCACGCCCAACTCGACACACGTGAACGAACGCCGAAGCCACCGGGCGGTGAGAATCGGGAGTCGCCAGCCAGAAGGTTGCCGGCATTTTGCCGCACCGACCTGTCGACCCCGTAAAACACAAGAGCCGCCCCCTGCGGGGCGGCTCAAGTGACCTAACACCAAGCAAACCGTAAGAACTACAAACATTCACCGTCCCGAGGGACAGTGCTGACTACACAGAGATAGACGTGGTCACTCACCAAACGCTCAAAAAATTCTCAGAAAATCTGCAAAGATTCTCCAAGGGTTTTAAATCATTACAAATCCGTATTTAATGAGATTTTGAATAGGTTCCAATGGACAGCCATAAGGAATAATCCAATGAACGCTTTCAGCATATTTCATTCGGGGACACCCCCGACACCAGCTCGGTGGAGAAAACGATTACCGCCACCGTCACAGTGACGTTCTCGTTGGATTAGCGGTTCAACTTAAACTGTAGCCGGACGTTCCCTCATTTCCATCGCGAGGTGCGCGACCCGCGCCCTGGCATCCAGCTGGATTGCTTCATCGCTACGCTTCTCGCACTCACAGGCAGTCGGCTACCGTTTTATTTGGAATGCTCCAGCGCCGGCGCTAGAGTGCGATGGTGCCTTCGACCGGGAGCGCGGGTTCAACCTTCTCTTCCTTCGGCAGCGGGGTCGACTTCAGCGGGTACCGGAAGACCTTGCCCTCGTAATTGCGGAAGACGATTTCCTCGTCCGAAATCGTCTCGATGTACTCTGGGTTCATCGGGACCTTCCCTCCGCCACCGGGTGCGTCGATGACGTACTGCGGAATCGCGTAACCCGTGGTGTGCCCGCGAAGACCCTGGATGATCTCCAGGCCCTTGCGCACATCTACTTTGAAGTGCGAGCCACCGGTGATGAGATCCATCTGGTACAAATAGTACGGCCGCACGCGCATCCGAAGCAGGCGATGCACGAGCGCTTTCATCACCTCCACGTCGTCGTTCACGCCCTTGAGAAGAACGCTCTGGTTGCCGAGCGGAACACCGGCAAACGACAACCGTTCGCACGCATCCTTAAGTTCAGCCGTGGCTTCTTTCGGATGGTTCAAATGTATGCTCATCCAGATCGGCCCGTACTTTTTGAAGATCTCACATAGCTCGGGCGTAATCCGTTGAGGCAGAAAAACCGGAATGCGCGATCCGATCCGAATAAACTCCACGTGTTTGATCGCACGCAACCGGCTGAGGAGGTGCTCGAGCTTCTTGTCCGACAGCAACAGCGGATCACCACCGGACAGCAGTACGTCACGGACCTCGGTGTGCGACTCGATGTATCGGAGAGCTTGTTCGTACTCAGGATGGAAATTATAGTCCTGGGCGTTTGAAACCAGGCGGCTGCGCGTGCAGTAACGGCAATACGCCGCACATCGGTCCGTAACGAGAAAAAGGACACGGTCCGGATATCGGTGCACCAATCCTGGCACCGGCGAATGTTCGTCCTCGCCCAGGGAGTCAAGTTGCTCCTCGGCAGAAATCTGCACTTCTCCTGCCCGCGGTATCACCTGCTTTCGAATGGGACAGTTCGGATCCTTTGTATCGATGAGATTGAAAAAGTACGGCGTGATCGCGAGCGACAGCTTTTGATCGGCGAAGTAGCAACCCGCTTTTTCCTCGGGAGTTAGCACCATGAACTGCTCGAGGTGTGCAACGCTCGTGATGCGATTCTTCAGCTGCCACGTCCAGTTTTGCCAGTCCGACTGCGGTACATGCTGCCAGTGGCCCTGGCCTTCAAACCAGGCGCCGCGATTTTCGATATAAGGCATGACTTTTGTGCCGATAGCCCTAAGCAGCGTCACCTGACTGTCAAACGGCTGGACGGGTTTTGCTCCGTTTCCGAGTCCCCGTTCTCCCTCGGAGGAAGCGCGCCCCAAGTAACAAACCTTTGCCAAGTTTCCCCAACGTACCAACGTCTCGAAATGTGATTCGAAAACCCCTTCACCGCGCACTTGTCACTGCGTCGGTGGGGGCATCGCTATGCGTGGTGGTGGCAGGTGCTTTTCTGGTATTTGAGCTCGGGACCAGCCAGCAAACCGTCGCGATTCTCGTCGCCCTGTTTACCGCATCCGTTGCCGTAATCATTGTTGCGACGGCGCTCAAAGCACTTCAGGCGCTGCGTACCGCGGACGATCTGCGTCAGCAAACGGAGACGGACAAAGCCGCTCTCGCATCCACGACCTCTCAGCTGACTGCACTGTGGGAGAAGTCGCCGCTGAGCATGATGCTCTTCGATCCCAACGATCCGGCAATTCCCGTGAAGATCGTCGACTGCAACCCGACCGCCTGCGAAATGCATGGATACCCGCGTGAGGAGCTCGTGGGACAGTGTATCGATATCATCGAGGGCACACCCTGGGCCCAAAAGAACTGGAAGACCTGGATCGCCGAACTACGCAAAACACCACGCCTCGAAGGATTCGGTCACCATCGGAAAAAGGATGGGACGATCTTCGACATCGAATACTTCACGAGTCTCATCCAAGTCAACGGACGCGAACTCGTGATCGGCATGGATCGCGACGCCACGGCCCGCCGGACCGCCGAACGCGCCCTCCGTGAGAGCGAGGAACGCTGGCAGCTCGCGGTCGCAGGTAGCGACGAAGGCGTGTGGGATTGGAACGTCGTAACCGACAGCTTCTGGTTCTCACCCAGATGGAAGAGCATCCTCGGTTATGTTGACGACGAAATCGTGAACGCGCGCGAGAGTTGGATGCAACGTGTCCATCCGGACGACATCTTGAAGATGGAGAGTGAGCTGCAGAACCATCTCAAGCGAGGGTCCGAGCTTTACCACTGTGAGTACCGGATGCGTCACAAGGACGGCTCTTGGCGTTGGACGCTTGCGCGCGGCACGGCTCATTTCAACCCGCAAGGCCAGGCGATCCGGATGCTCGGCACCAACATCGACATCACGGAGCAGAAAAATCTGGAGGTTGAACTCCGACGTGCGAAGGAAGAGGCCGAAGCGGCGGATCGCGCCAAGAGCGATTTTCTCGCGGTGATGAGTCACGAAATTCGCACGCCGATGAACGGCGTGATCGGGTTTACGAATCTGCTGCTCGACACCTCGCTGAACGCGGAGCAACGCGACTGGTTGTTAACGATTCGCTCCAGCGGCGAATCACTCGTCACGCTCATCAATGACATTCTCGATTTCTCGAAAATCGAGTCCGGGCACATGGAGCTGGATTACCATCCGGTACCGGTCCGTCGTTGCGTCGAAGAGGTACTCGACCTCCTGTGGAGCAAAGCCAGTGAAAAGCGGATCGAGTTGCTTCATTGGATTGATGAAGGCGTGCCGGAATGGATTGTGACAGACGGCACGCGCCTGAGACAGGTGCTCGTGAACCTCGTGGGCAACGCGATCAAGTTCACCGCGCGTGGCGAAGTTGAGGTGCGGGTCTCCGTCGATCCGACGGGGCCCGATGATCCGACTCGCGTGGCGTTCGCAGTTCGGGATACCGGCACGGGCATCCCGCTCGACCGCGTTGACCGGCTGTTCAAACCTTTCAGTCAAGTCGATTCATCGACGACACGTAAATACGGTGGCACCGGACTCGGACTGGCGATCAGTCGGCGCCTCGTTCAACTCCTCGGTGGAGAAATTGCCCTTCAGCACACGTCGGAAAAAGGCTCCTGCTTCGGTTTTGCGATCAACGCCAAAGCCGCGCCGGCCCCCGAAGGACAGCCCGCACTCTCCACAATGGAGAATCTACACGTTGATCTCGCGAGCCGCCACGTGCTGGTCGTCGATGACAACGAAACGAATCGGCGCATTCTTTCGAGTCAGCTCGGACGCTGGGGACTCACGTGCCATGCCTTCGAGAAACCGGCCGACGCTCTCAGCTACCTTCGAGATGGTGGTTTAGCGGAAGTGGCGTTGCTCGACATGATGATGCCCGAGATGCATGGCGTCGATTTGGCCAACGGCCTCATCGCCATCAAACCGAGAGACAAGCTGCCGCTGGTCCTTCTTTCGTCGGTCAGTCGTGAAGAACTGCGCCAGTTCAATCCGGAGAAGTTCTTTGATGTCATTCTCTGCAAACCCATCCGGCAGTCTGCGTTGCTGGATGCGCTGCATACGACACTGGCCACGGAGCACGTGCGTTCTCCGTCGGTACGCACGGCGCACATCGGAGAACTCGATCACACGTTAGGTCAACGCCATCCTCTACGCGTGCTCGTTGCCGAGGATAACGTCGTGAATCAGAAATTGATCAGCCGACTGCTGGAACGTCTGAACTATTCCCCGATGCTCGTGGACAACGGATTCGCCTGCCTGGAAGCGTTGCGACGGGGATCGTATGATGTCGTGCTCATGGATTGCCAAATGCCGGAGATGGATGGCTACGCGGCGACGGTGAACATCCGGAGCGGTGGTACGGGCGCTCGGAATCGAAATATCCGCATCATCGCTCTGACCGCCTCTGCGATGGTCGGAGATCGGGAACGTTGCGTGGCGGCGGGAATGGACGACTATCTGACCAAACCGATCCAGGCGCCGGATATCATTCGCCTGCTCGAAAGCGCCCCGCGCATCGAAGGTTGATCAGCGCGTCGGTGACGTTGCTCTCGGGCTCGCCAGGTTTCAGAAGGTTTCTTGGCGCGGAAGGACATTTCCCCTTGGCACACAGGACCGGAGGGTTTTTCGTCGGACTTTAATGTCCTCGTCCAAACCAGGTGTTCTCGCCCTCGAAGACGGTAGCATATTGCGCGGCCTCGCGTTCGGCGCTGATGCGACGATTGCGGGCGAATGTGTGTTCAACACATCGATGACGGGCTACCAGGAGATCATCACTGATCCGTCCTATTTCGGGCAGATCGTGACGATGACTGCGGTTCAGATTGGCAACTACGGTTTGAGCGCCGAGGACGAGGAATCGTCTGGTCCCAAATGCGCGGGATTGGTTGTCCGTGAGCTCTCACCCGTGGTCTCAAACTGGCGGTCCACGATCTCTCTGCATGATTATCTGGCGAAGCATGGGATCCCGGGACTGAGCGAAATCGACACGCGCGCGTTGACCAAGAAGCTGCGCGTCGATGGCGCGATGAAGTGCTGTCTCTCAACGCTCCCGATCAGCGATGAGGAAGCGATCAAACGCGCCCGCACGTGGCAGGACATGTCCGGCAGCGATTACGTGAAAGACGTGACCTGCGACGCGCCGTACATCTGGAGCGCCGACGACATC
>JBDSPT010000248.1:0-4896 GCA_039930205.1 Opitutus sp.
AATCGCCGCGATCCTGGCTGGTTTTTCCAAGTCGATCTGCACCCACTGTAATCCCGGTCCAAACTCAACGTACGTTCCGTCGCTGCCGGATTTGTCACCATCGGTGAGGAGAGGAAGTTCGCCGATCACGGGAAGTGAATCGCTCGCGGTGACGGTCTTCCCCTTCGAAAGGTTCACGGTGCCGGCTGGAACCATGAGATCAGGACGACGGCCCGTGCGGGGCCTCTCGAGATTCGGAAGCTTCAATGGCCGGGGCGTGCCGACGAAGAGCGGGCGCGGCAGCTCAATCTTCAGCGGAACTTCGTCAGCGGCGTTCGCAATGCCGAAGCCGGCGGATGCGGAAAGCACGAGGGAAAAGAAAAGGCGTTTCATCGGTGGCATGAGTTGGAATTAACGTGAGCGAAAAATCGTGGAGCGTAGACGGTGGTCCTGACGGGAGCGGTTGAGTTCCACTTTCCTGCAAAGCTATTAGGCGACAAAATCGGCGGGAGTGAACGTCAGCATCTTCTGCGCTGCGACGGCCTCGTTCACCTTGAGCACGGTCACAGCGGTCGCGAACGCGGATTCGCCGGTGCAGTTGAGCGGTGTGCCGTGGCGGATCGCATCAAAGAAGTTTTCGAGGTGCGGTTGATGGATCGCTTTATCGAGCGTCACCGGAATATCCCAAGCTGACAGCTCTGCCGTCTCGCGAACATCGACCGTGGTGGCCTTCGAAGGCCCGCCGAGCTTGGGCCGGACTTTTTCCCAGGGTTTTACGGCCGCGGGAGCGCCTTCACCTGAGCCTGGGCGAGTGATGTAGTTTTTATCGACCCACTGGTCCCACTCGGGAGCGCGCGCTTCGCGGTAGAGTTTCGTGTACTTCGGGTTTTCCGAAATTTTCAACGCGCCTTCGTCACCCATGAAGTATTCGTGGTAACCCCCGCCCGCACTCGTAGTCGTAAGGACGCCATACGTGGCGCGAACCAGGCCAGCCTCGGTCGGGTACTCATAAATCGCATTGGCGTTATCGTACCACTCATGAGTCTTGTAGTAATCGGCACCGCCGCCCGCGATGATCGAGCGCGGGTTAACTCCCAGCATCCAGTTGAACACGTCGATTTGATGGGCCCCGAGATCGGAAATCGGGCCCCCAGCATAGCGCTTGAACCAGCGCCAATTCCGAAACTCGTGCATGTTGGCATAACCATACTGCTTGAGCTTCTCATCGCTGAGCTTGTGGCTGGCAGGAAACCCAAGGTCGTCGGAGACCGCGCGATTCCATTGTCCGCTGGCATTGGTGATGCGGCCCAAGAGATGAGCTTCGCGCACGAGTCGATCACGTGCGTGCAGATAACGGGGATTGCTGCGGCGTTGATGCCCGATCTGGAGGAGCTTCTTCGCTTCGCGCGCCGCCTTCACCATTGAGCGTGCCCCTTCGACCGTGTTCGACATCAGCTTCTCGCAGTACACGTGTTTGTTCGCTTTGAGCGCCGCATTGGTGTGCTCGGCGTGCATGAAATCAGGCGTTGCGACCAAAACCGCATCTAGATCCGGGACGGCGGAGAGCAGTTCACGGTAGTCTTCGAACGGACGCGCTTCGTGTCCGAATTTCTTGAGCAGTCGCTCGCCGTAAGTGCGGTTGTACGGCCAGATATCACACACCGCCTTGAACCGGATGTTTGGGATCTTCAGCGCTGCATTGAGCAACACACGACCTTGTTCGCCGCAGCCGATCAGACCGACATTCAGATCATTGGTGCCGCCGCTGGCAGGAGTCGCGGAGCGCGCGATGTACGGGGCGGCCAGGGCGACCGCGCCAAGTTTGGCTCCGGTAAAAACGAAGTCGCGACGGGAAAGGGTAGGAGTGGAAGGAGAAGGCATATCAGCAGATCGAAATCAGCGCCGGCGACGGCAGAAAGTTGGAAGAACGAGACGAGATCGGCTCTTCGTCAGACGTTCTTGTCGGCCCAGAGAACATAACGATTATGTCGTACGAGGACAAGTGCGGCCGCGAACATCGCGACGTGAACACCCAGCCACGCGACGCCTTCACCTTCCTGTACGGCCATCAGACCGAACGATAAGCCAACGTACAGGAGCCCAGCGAGGAAAAGCATGAGCCGAGTCTTGAGTCCCAAGAGGATGCCCACGCCGAAGATGATCAGCAGGTAACCCAGCGTAAACGCGAAGTTTTTGGTCGCCCAAAGAGGCAGGAAGGAAGCGCCGGTGATGCCGGAAGCCATGCGCTTCATGTTCTCGTAGTAATTCTCGAAGGAGTAATGTCCTTTTCCTTCGAACTTCTCGAGTCCCGCAAGGACGGTCCGGAGCCCGAGGAAGAGGCGGAGCAGCAAAAACGCTGACGTATATTCAGAACGGCGCGAGGAGACGGGAGGTAGGTCACTCATAGGAAAAGAGAGGGAGGTGAAACAGCGCGGGGACGAATCAAGGGTAAGGAGGAAGTGGTCCGTTCCATGCGCCGGTTCGGGGGAGCACCGATTTCAAGCGGCGCGCGGAGAGTTGCAAGCGCGGGATTCCGGTAATCGAGCGGGTTGCGTGACCAGAAGCATTCATCATGTCGGTATTCCGAACGCGAATTTGCGTGCGAGCGTGCCGCGCGTGAGTTCAGCATCGCGACACCCCTTATGCCCCAAGCGACCGAACCTGTCCCAAATCTCCAGGCCGCCAAGCCAAAAGCCCCAGCGGATTACAAGGACCGCGAGGCTTGGTTTACTGCGTCGCCCGATCCATGGAAGGAAGTGGCTCGGCTGCAATTCGGCGGCGACCGCACGTTCGCGACCACGGTTCATCGGATGATCGTTCACGCGGAGCGAGACCAGTGGCCGGTGGTGGAAAAGCGTTTGTTGCAGACGCTCGGTGATCCGGAAATTAGCGAGGCAGGACGCCAGTTCGTTTGTCGTATGCTTGGATTGGTCGGAACGGAAGTGTGCGTGCCGGCTGTTGCGAAGCTCCTCATGAATGAGCCGACGGCGGACGTCGCGCGATTAACTTTCGATGTCTTGCCGGTCGCGAGTGTCGACGAGCACTACCGTGCTGCCTTGGGCAGATTGAAGGGTGCACCACGGGCGGGTTTGATCGGCAGTATCGCACGACGCGGAGACGCCCGCGCCGTTGATGCACTCGCGGTGATAGCGGTCGACGCGAACGAAACCGCCGCCATCCGAGCACTCGCGGAACGCGCGATCAAGAAACTCAATTCCACTTCAACGCCATGAGCTCCGCTTTGACTCCCTCCCTTGAGTTGCTCAGCCGTCGCGGGTTCCTGAAACGCTCGGCGATTGCGAGCGCGGCGGTGGCGCTCCCGAGTATCCTGCCCTCACGGCTTTTCGGTCAGAACGCGCCGAGTAACCAGATCAACGTGGGCATCATCGGCACCGGCAACATCGCGCAGGGGCACATGGAGACGATGCTCGGCTTCAGCGATGTGCGCATCGCCGCCGTTTGTGACGTGGACCGCTTTCGACGCGAAGCGGCCGCGGATAAAATCAACACGTACTACGGAAACAAGGACTGTGCGATCATGCGTGATTTTCGCGAACTCGCGGCCCGTCCCGGCATCGACGCGATTTTCGTTTGCACGCCGGACAACTGGCACGCCTTGACCGCGATCGAGGCGATTAGAAACGGGAAAGATGTTTACGTTGAGAAGCCTCTCACGCTGACGATCGAGGAAGGCCGGGCATTGGTGACCGCGGCGCGAAAGCATGGACGTATCGTGCAAACGGGGACGCAGCAGCGTTCGTCGAAGCGATTTCACGACACGGCCGAGTTCATCCGCAATGGCGGGATGGGAAAACTGGAGCGCATTGAGATCTTAATTCCGGCCAACAATAAGTACACGGGGGGATCGTGGCAGCCCGAACCGGTGCCCGAAGGCTTGGATTGGGACATGTGGCTCGGGCCAGCGCCGTTTTCGCCGTTCAACCGTCAGGCGTGTCACTACAACTTTCGTTTCATTCTGGATTACGCCGCAGGACAAACCACGAATTGGGGTGCGCATTATATCGATATCGCGCAGTGGGCGTTGGGCGCCGACGACTCCGGTCCGGTCGAGGTCGAAGGCCACGGCGAATTTCCGACGACGGGATTGTTCACCACTGCGACGAAGGTGGATTTCACGTGCCGGTATGCGGGCGGAGAGCAACTGCGCTGCCGCACCCGGTACGATGGCATCTCGGACGGAAATGTGCGGTTCTTCGGCGAGCGGGGTTGGATCGATGTCTCGCGCTCGGCCAGCACCGCGTCAGCGCCGGAGATCTTGCGTGAAGTGACGGCGCGGAAGGGCGCGCTCAAGCTGGCTTCGAGCGCGAACCATCACGACAACTTTTTCCAGAGCATGCGAACGAGATCGCTGCCGATTTCCGATGTTGAGATTGGTCATCGCACGACCACGGTCTGCAATCTCGGGAACATTGCGATGCTGCTGGATCGCAAGGTGCGATGGGATCCGAAAAAGGAATCCTTTGTTGACGATCCGCTCGCGGATCGCATGCGGGCGCGCTCGATGCGCGGCCCGTGGAGCATGGTGTAGCCGCGAGTGCGCTGGAAACCTGGCGGATTGCCGGGCGCCGACGCGCGCACGAGCGCGCAACCACCACGGGCCCTCGAAGTTTTACGAGAGCAAAGACTTCAGATCGTCGAGCGAAAGCTTCGCTGCAGCCGCGTCACTTGCTTCGAAGACGCCAGCGAGGAGCGCGCGCTTTTCATCCTGCAGCGCGAGGACTTTCTCTTCGACCGTACCGCTCGCGATCAGCTTGTAGCTCGTGACGACACGAGTTTGACCGATGCGATGCGCTCGATCCGTGGCCTGGGCCTCGGCAGCAGGATTCCACCACGGATCAAAGTGAACGACGGTGTCGGCCCCCGTGAGGTTCAGTCCTGTTCCGCCCGCTTTGAGCG
>JBDSPT010000249.1:0-3464 GCA_039930205.1 Opitutus sp.
CTCTTCCATGTGCCATCCGCGTGGACGGGCAATGATCGTCGCCGTCTTTTCCTTCAGCGCGTATGATTTACCCTCTGGAGAAACGTAGCTGAGCGTTCTCCGTGCGGCGTCTCGCATGTTGATCTGACCTTCCATGACATTCGCCCAAGTCGGAGAATTGGCGTCTTCGAAATCCGCCATCCAGCATTGTGCCGCGGAGTTGAGCGCGTTGATCGCCATCTTGCGTTCGACGGGGCCGGTAATCTCTGTGCGACGATCGACCAGGGCCGGAGGCACCGGGGCCACCCGCCAATCGCCCCCGCGAATGTGTGCGGTCTCGGGCAGAAAATCAGGCAATTTACCGCCATCGATTTCGGCCTGACGGCCGACGCGGCGCGCCAGCAACTGTTCACGCCGTGGACCAAATTCCCGCACCAATCCCGCCAGGAAGCCGCACGCCGCGGGCGTTAGTATTTCCGCGTAGCGCGGGTTCATTGGGCCGGTGACGGCAAGACCATCGACGACAAGTGACATAAGAATAAGAAGGACGCCGTGATCCCGAGTGTCAGCACGATACTTGTTCGTGCGGCATCAAGCTCGCCAGCGCGCACCGGCTTTGCAGCATTCGCGCCATGGCTGAAGAAAAATTCATGCGGGCGGCCGTGAAACTTGCCGACGAAGGCATGCGATCTGATCGGGGCGGGCCGTTTGGGTGCGTGATTGTTCGTCGGGGAGAAATCGTGGCGCGTGGAAACAATCGCGTCACGTCAACCAACGACCCTACCGCCCACGCCGAAATTACTGCGATCCGCGAAGCCTGCCAGGATCTTGGCACGTTCCAATTGACCGACTGTGAACTGTACACGAGCTGCGAACCCTGTCCGATGTGCCTGGCCGCCATTTATTGGGCACGCATTCCCACCGTTTATTACGGCAACACCCGGGACGACGCGGCAGCTGTGGGATTCGACGACGACTTCATCTACCAGCAGATCCCCCTGCCTCCTGGGCAACGTACGATCGCAATGACGCCGCTCCTCCGCGAAGAAGCACAAGAGACATTCCAAGCCTGGAAAAACAAGGCGGACAAGATCCGGTATTAAAGACGACGGTCGGAACGCAGTGACTAATTGGGCGAAATGCTGGGGTCAGGAATTCCTCACGGTCCGCCGTTCACACGGCGGGCTGCGAAAGGCCGGATCGTCCTCTGCGCGTTTCGCGTCCTTTGCATGAGGCGATCACCGCCCCCAATCCAATGGTCCTGAGTTCCAAAGGGTCGAACTGAGCAAATTGTCTGAGCACTTGCCAAGCGGCAAGGGGCGCCCAACGTTGGCGACCTTATGCATTTCGATAATCTCCAGCCTGCTATATCGGCTCCGATCCCGCGTCTCGATGATGGCGACGATGACGACGACGAGAAGGAAGAGACGTTGGTGAAAAAGGGCACCGCGCCCGTCGGGATGCTGATTCAAAAAAAATTTCTCGATCAGCGGAAGATTTTCCTTTGGGGCGCTGTAACGGATGAAACCGCCAAGGATCTAACAGAAAAACTACTGTACCTCGATGGCATCGGGCCTGGTCAGGAGATCACGTTCTATCTGAATTCTCCCGGCGGCTCGGTCACGGCGGGCATGGCGGTGTACGATACGATGAAGCTGATCAGCTCTCCCATCACGGTCATCGTGACCGGAATGGCTGCATCGATGGGTTCGATTTTGCTATCTGGAGCACCCAAAGGTCGCCGACTGCTCTTTCCTCATTCCCGCGTTCTCATTCACCAGCCGCTCATTTCTGGACGCATGGTCGGCCCTGCGACGGACATCAATATCCAGGCGAAGGAAATGGAAAAGCTCCGGGCTGAGTTGAACAAAATCCTCGCCGATGCTTCGGGTCAGCCCATTGAGCGGATCGATCGCGACACCGACCGCGACTTTTACCTCAATGCGCCGGAAGCGATCGCGTATGGTCTGGCTGATCGAATCGTCGACAAAGTCTAAGCGCTCCTCCGAGAGGCGAACGAGGCAGGACGCATGTCCTGCCTTTTTTGTGGAGTGAATAATGAGTTCGAATGTACGCAGCGTGTGCGAGCGCGCATCTTGGAAATCGATTTAAATTGAATCGAGAAAGATGGGCCGAGCGCGCGTGAGCGCGCCGCCTAGAGCGGTTTAACTTAAACTGTAGCCGGACGCCGCCTCATGGTCATCGCGAGGTGCGCGAAGCGCGCCGTGGCGATCCAGCTGGATTGCTTCGTCGCTGCGCTTCTCGCAATGACAGGTAGTAGGCTACACTATTGTATAAAAGGCTCTAAGTCGGAGCTTTCGGACCACTCTTTTGGACCCGACGTGAGAGCGTTTCGGGGGTGCTCACGGTCGGTTCACGATGCCGGACGGGCGCGTGAGCAAACGGCGGATACGCGGCTCTCCGATTGCAATCGTCTGCCGGCTGAGTGCAGGTGCGCCGCACAGACCGCGTCGCCAAAGTTGATGAACACCCAAGGTTGGTCATTCTGAACGAAGTGAAGCTACCGAGCCGAAGGCGACAGGGCTCCAATCCGGTGAATGCCGCCTTACCGCTCCTCGTCCTAGAAATTTAAGGCTGCTCAAGGCGCCCGGGATTCTTCGCTTCGCGGCTTGATGAAAACCCCAGTTTGGGACGGATCCATTAAGCGCCCCGCTTTCACTCGCGCAGTCGGCCGGCCCTGTGTATCGGCGCAGATCATCACGGCCCTTCGCTCAACCCGCGAAGATCGCTTACTTGTTATTTGCCGCAGCCCCTGCTTTACGCCTCAAAAGCAGTGTGCGCAGAAACACATCGGGACCGGCATTCTTGTAAGCGGTTAGCCACAGAGATCCAAGCATCTGTCCGCCCTTCAACAACTGTCCTTCGATAAAGGCCCGTCCCTCAGCGGCGTCACCGGAATCCGCGTTGAACTTGCCATCGCGCTCCATCCGGTAGAGCGGTTCGACCAGGGCGTATTGCCCTTTAAAATACTCCATGACCGCGACAAACACGGGATCACGTTGATCAGTGCGCGGCTCAATCGAGATCGCCTGAGCCGGTTTCACGCGCGGGGTCACATCCGACAGTTTGATTCCAACCTTTCCAATAAATCCCCCATCGATCCAACTGTGGATCGTGTTACGAGTGGTGTAGCCGTTGGGGTTGTCGCCAATCCAACCATTGTGTCGATCCGTGGTGTGTAGGGGCTGCGCCATGTCGCCGACGAAGTGCCCCATCACTCCCATGACGTAGATCGCGTTGGCTTTCGCATTCGCGATCTCCTCGGCCGTTCCGTTGTCCTCGAAGGCCTTCAGGTAGGTGAAGGCCGACTTAACCCGCGTATAGTATTCAACAATTGCCCACGGCGTGAAGCCGGGCCATTCGCGGGTGTGGTCTGAGTTTTTCGCCGGATCGATCTTGGGGAAACGATCGGCATGCGCCGCCCGGCCGGCGGCAAAGGCGAGGACAAAATCGTAACGAAATGA
>JBDSPT010000250.1:0-8373 GCA_039930205.1 Opitutus sp.
TGGCCGCCTGACAGCTGGCTCGGGAAATGGCCGGCGCGTTGAGAAAGCCCGACAATGTCCAACGCGTGCAGCGCACGTTCGCGCATGTCCTTCCGGTTGCCGCGTTGCTTGCCGTAAAGCATCGGCAATTCGACATTTTCGAGGGCGGTGGTGCGGGAGAGGAGATTGAAACCCTGGAAGACGAAGCCGAGCTTCTCGTTGCGCAGATCAGCGAGCTCGTTGCGGTCGAGCTTTGCGACGTCGACCCCATCGAGCAGATAAGTGCCGCTGCTCGGGCGATCGAGGCAACCGAGCGTGTTCATCAACGTTGATTTGCCGGAGCCACTGGCGCCCATGACCGCCATGAATTCGCCCCGATGAAGCTCGAGGGTCACGCCGCGGACGGCGTGGACTTTCACTTCGCCGGAGTCGTAGACCTTCTGAATGTCCGTAAGCTGAACGACGGGAGGCATCGATCGAAGGTCGTTTAAAACCGCCGTTGACCGCCGAAAGGACTGTTGGTCGGAGCAGCCGGTGCGCCCTTGCCCGAGGTGAAGACGTTGGTGATCACGAGATCGCCTTCCGTCAGGCCGTCGATGACTTCAGTCTGCGTTCCGTCAGAAATGCCGAGTTTCACGTTCACGGCTTCGGGCCGCGCGGTCTCGCCTTTGCCGACCAGGCGGTAAATGATGCGGTTGACGGGTGTATCGCTCGTGCGCGGACGATCTCCACCCTGGCCGCCACCACCGCCACGGGCCGGTAATTCGAGCCCGCGCTCTGCGGCTAGCTTCCGCATCGCGTCGCGAACCTCTTGCGAGGGAGGACCGGAACCGGCAACAAACCCGGCGTCGCGCATGAGAGTGCGGCGCTCCTCGTCGGTTGCCGGACGCAGCGCGGTGGTGCCAGCAGCGGCCGGCGCGCCTTTGGCCGGAGCCGGTGGCGCCACATCAGGAAGGCGTACGCGCAAGGCGTTGTTGGAGATCTTCAGGGTGCCGAGCTTTTGCGCGACGACGACCGATACGTTCGCCGTCATGCCCGGCCGCAGCTTCTGGTCGTCATTGTTCACGTCGATGATGGTTTCGTACGTAACGACGTTCTGGACCGTGATCGGCGAGTTGCGGATGAGTGAAACCCGGCCGCGAAATTGCCGGTTGGGGAAAGCGTCGACGGTGAAGTTGACCGATTGGCCCACGTTGACATTGCCCACGTCGGCTTCGGCGATCGCGCCGATGATGCGCATTTTTGTGAGATCATTCGCGATCGTGAACAGAACTGGCGTGTTGAAGCTGGCGGCGACGGTCTTGCCGACGTCGACCTGACGCGAAAGCACGATTCCGTCGATGGGCGAGTAGATCGTGCACCGCGAGAGATCAATGCGGGCACTTTCGACGGCGGCGTTGCGGGTTTGGACCTGTGCTTCGGCTTGAGCGACTTGGGCGAGTGCCTGATCCAGGTCAGACTGGGGGACAAGGCCGTTCTTTTGCAGCGTGTCGGTCCGGTCGGCGTTCAGTTGAACAAGCTTCTGATTGGCGCGTGCGTTGGCAAGTTCAGCTTCGGAGGACCGCAAACGCGATTCGTAGGTGCCAGCATCGATATGGGCAACCAAGTCTCCCTTCTTCACCTCGGAGTTATAGTCGACCAGCACCTTGTCGATGATGCCGGAAATCTGACTGCCGACATCAACCGTAACGACAGGCTGGAGCGTGCCAGTGGCAGTGACCGCCTGGATCACGTCACCTCGAGCAACGGCGGCGGTGACATACTCGGGCGGTTGGTCTTTGTTTTGGCGGGTATAGTACCAGGCGCCAGCGCCGGCAGCGGCCAAAAGAATCAGGATCACAAGGTAGCTGCCGAAGGATTTCGATTTTGCCATGGAAGAGGAGCGAGTAAGAGACGCAGGACTGCCGACTTCGCGTGAGCGAGTTACCGGAAAGTTACGACTCGTGGCGTAAAGACGTGACGGCTCAGGAAAGGTGACGCCGAGTTTGTGCGATGATGTCAGTCCCACCCACCATCTCCTGAGAATAACAGGTCAGCTTGCCGCATACGCTTGTTTGAGGGCCTCGCCAACGTTCGGGGGGACGAAGTGGCTGACGTCGCCGCCAAATTTCGCCACCTGTTTGACGAGCGACGAGCTGGTATAGCTGAACTGCTCGTTTGGCATGACGAAGATTGTCTCGATCCGGGGCTCGAGGTGGCGATTCATCAAGGCCATATTGAACTCGAATTCAAAGTCCGACAGGGCGCGTAGACCGCGAATGATGGCGGTGGCTTTTTGGGCCACGGCAAAATCGACGAGCAAGCCCGAGAATGACGTTACGGATACGTTGGGAAACTGAGCGACGCTGGATTGAACCATCGCGAGTCGGTCCGGGGTGGAGAAAAGCGGGCTCTTGCCGGCATTCTCGGCGATGGCGACAGTAACCTGATCGAAAAGCTTCGATGCCCGCGAAAGCACATCCAGATGTCCGTAGGTGATGGGATCGAACGTTCCGGGGTAGATGCAATGACGCATGGAGTGACACTGAGCAAAGTGATCCTAACCAGCGTGGCGACGTCTTTTTGGTGGATCGAGGCGCAGCGAGGCGCCTACGGTGTTGCGTTTGGCCGGGGCGGGGTGTGTGTTTCGCGTTTCACTCAGTGCGTTTCAATCTGCCCAACATCCTGACGGTGTCCCGCCTGCCGGCGATGTTCGTCATCGTGGCATTGATGTACTCTGACTTCAGGTGGGCGGCGACGTTGACCTTTTGGCTGTTTATCGCGGCAGCGCTGACGGACTGGCTGGATGGGAAGCTGGCGCGCGAAAGCGGACAGGTTTCCACGTTCGGTCGGTTCATGGACGCGGTGATCGATAAGGTCATGGTCCTCGGCATCATGATTGCCCTCGTCAACGGAGAGTACTTCATGGGCCATCGGATCCCGGCCATGATCGCGCTCCTTTGCATCTTGTGTCGCGAGTTCATGGTCTCGGGACTGCGAATGGTCGCAGCAACCAAGGGAGTGATCGTCGAGGCGGACGCAGGCGGAAAATTAAAAACATTCATCCAGCTGAATGCGATCGGGTGGCTCCTCGGCCGCCGGATGTTTTCCGATGATTTCGGCGATCTGTTCACTGGCTCCGACAGTTGGTGGATCACGTTCGTGAACGTCGGCGGGATTACGTTGTTTGTGGTCTCCACGTTGCTAACGGTTACGTCGGGTGCGACCTACTTTCGGCGACACGGTCACGTGCTGAAGAGTTGAGCGGTCGATGAAATTGGAACAGCCGATCTGGCCTCGGTTTCTGCCCAGCGGCACAGTGCTCGCGTGCGCTACGCTGGGACCGATCGGTCGGAAACTACCGGCACCGGGCACCTGGGGATCGGTGGCGGGCCTCCTGTACTTCACGGTTTTCTTTCATCCGCTGGGAATTATCGGGACCGTACTCTTCAGTGCCATCGGTGCCTATTTCGCTGTCGCAATGTGTGGCGAAGCAGAGTTTCGCCTCGGCCGAAAAGATCCAGGCGAGGTGATCCTGGATGAGTTCATTGCGATGCCGCTCTGCTTTCTCGGCTGGCGTGAACTGGCTCATGGACTCGTTCCGATGAAGTGGGCCTGGATCATTTTCCTGGTCGGCTTTGGACTATTTCGGCTGTTCGATATCCTGAAGCCGTTCGGAATCCGTCGACTCCAGGATCTGCCGGCGGGGTGGGGCGTGGTGGTCGATGATCTCGTCGCCGCACTCGCAGCGTGTGCGACGATGCACCTCGCGAAGATCGCGTGGATGGCCCTGCACGCGTAGTGGTAGATTGAATGCGCAGTCCGGCGGAATGGTCGCGGTCGGAGCCCTCGAAGAAAGTACACCCTTTGGCTGGACGCCGGAGGATTTGGTGCAGCCGTGCTGCGACTACCTTGAACCGCCTCGACGATACTCCAGGTCGAGCCGCACGCTCGTGTTCACACCCGTCTCGAAGCCATCCGGTCCCCAGATGGCGCGACCTTCGAACGTGGCGGTCGCGCGAGGGCTGCCGTTAAGTCGGCGCAGGAAAGGGATGCCGAGACTCGGCCGCAGGCCGAACACGTTTTCGCTGTGGCGGCTCAACAGCACTGTATTCGCGTCAAACACACGCATGATCACGTGCATCCGGCGCCACTGGCGCGCGACCCCGAGCGTCAGAATCGTGGAGTTCGCGTGGAGCTGATTTTCGGCGAAGTTCACCGGCAGCGACGTGTGGTCCAGGAAATCGAAACCCAAGGTGGAGAAGCCCACCAGGCCGCGCTTGGGTGAAATCGTCCGCGTGTACGTCACGTAAGGCATCGTGTGCCGCAACCCGTCCGTGATCTCGTACGGGGGACGGCTCAACGGAGTGGTAAGGTCCAGACCAATACTCCAGCCGGACTCTTGAGTGTAGGCCAACTCATAGCGCGCCCCGAGCCGGAACTGGTATAAACCGTTGCCGACCGAGTCGCGCAAGCCATGGGTGAAATAGGTGCCGAGTTCAGAATTGAATTCGAGCTGTTCGTTGGCTTTGAACCGTGCGCCCACCAGGAAACGAAAGTAGTCCTCGTGCAGCAGATCGCCAAATCGCGGCCGGAGGTACAAGCGGAACGCGCCCTCGGGAGCGAAACTCGGGAGCCCTTGATCGACGAGATCCGGCAGCCGGTCGAGAAATGCGGAAAGGGCGTCAGAGGGCATGCGGGCCAACTCTTCCAAACGACTCGGCGGTGGCTCTTGCGACGACTCTGCGGCAACGGACGCCAGGGTCGTTGCGCCGAGGATCAGTGCGGCCAGGGTGCGGCGGGCGGTTCGGCAGGGCGAAAAGTGGTTTGGCATCAGGGTGCTTTTAGAGACAGCGCAAGTTTGAACTCGTGGACGTGGAACAATCGAACCTCTGTGCTAAAATCGGACAGCATCACGCCCGGTGGGTTCAGGCAGAGTTTCACAAAACCCGAACAGCAAACGAGTGGAACAACCACCGGCCATGTTCCCTGAGCCCAATGGTGTGGCAACGGGCGGTGGAATTAGGTTTTCAGCAAGAACCGCACCGCGGCGTGGTAGCCTTCCAGACCCAACCCGCTGATCACCGCCACGCAGACGGGAGCGGTCAGAGACTTGTGGCGAAACTCCTCACGTTTGTAGATGTTGGAAATATGAACCTCCACTGCCCGCAGACCTGACCCGGCGAGAGCGTCGCGCAGCGCCACGCTCGTATGCGTGAACGCCGCGCCGTTGATCACCACGCCATCGTATTTGCTCTCTGCGCACGCGGCGATTTTGTCGATCAGCGAGCCTTCATGATTCGACTGGAAGAAGTCGAAGTCTGCGTGACTGGCGAACTCCTGACGGATCGCCTGCTCCAAATCGGCCAACGTCGCGCGCCCATAGATTTCCGGTTCGCGCTTGCCGAGCCGGTCAAGGTTGGGGCCATTGAGGATAGCGATCTTCTTCATGGGGATGACATCACGAACACACGAAACCCGGGCAAAGGGGAAGTGCGTTTTCGCGGGAAGCGCCTTTTTGCCTCAGAGCGGGTTTTCCGTGGCAATGAATTCCCAAGGCAGTCCGAACTTCCTGCCCGCTTCCGCCGCCAGTGCCTTCACCGCGTGGACCTCGGTGGCGTAATGGCCGCAAAGGTAGACGTTGAGTTTCTCTTCCTGGGCGCGGTTGAACCACTCTTCGCGGAGTTCACCCGTAACGAGCGTGTCGACGTCGGAACCGATCAGCGCTTTCAGCGCGCTATTTCCGCTCCCGCTGCAGAGCGCAATTTCTTGAGGCGAGGGTGACCCATACTCGATCGCGATGACGCGTGGATAGAGCTTCTCCAATTTGGTGCGCAGCGCGGCTCGCGTCAGACCTTTGCTGGGCGCAATGCGACCGATGTCGCCGCCAGCGTTGGGCAGAAAGCCACGGGTGGCCTTGAGACCGAGCTGACGGGCGAGGAGCGCGTTGTTACCAATTTGTGGATGCGAATCCAACGGAAGGTGGTTCGAGTACAGAGCACAGTTCCCGTTCACGAGGGTGGCGACGCGGTCGTAGGCCGGGCCGGTCAACGCGCGAGGCATGTCCCAATACATCCCGTGGTGGACGATCAGGAAATCGATCTCCGCCGTGACAGCGCGTTGAAACGGAATAACGCCGGCGTCCACTGCCGCGCCGATTTTTGTGACGATGCCGCGGTTGCCGACCTGCAATCCGTTGAACGCCCCGGGAGCGTCCTCGAACGCGGAGCGGCGCGTCCGGGCGTCGCAGAAGGCGACGACGTCAGTGAGTTTGGCCATGCCGCCAGTCAGGTGGTTCCACGAGCCACGTCGAGACCGGACCAGACCGTGATCTAAACGCCAACACGACAGCTATGCGCACTGAAGCCGGCGCCGAAACTGACGAGCCAAAAGTCAGCGGCAGGATCGGGCTCCGTGGTCTCCAGCGTACGTTGCAGTGCGAACAAGACCGATGGGCTGCTCATGTTACCGTTGTCCCGGAGGGTTTCGGAACTGGCGGTCAGAGCGTGTGGCGCCACAACCGGGGCTATCGCTTCCAGCACGTCGCGACCGCCGGGGTGCGCCACCACTCGGCTCACCGGTCGCGAACCGCGCTGTTGCCACAGCCGATTGACGGCACCCGCTGCGAGTTCCGGCACGGTGCGATCGAGAAGATTGCGGAGTTTTCCGTCCTTTTGCTCGAACCTCAGTTTATCCCGATCAGCTGGAATGTGGACGGTGTCAAAATCGAACGCGCGCAAGCCCGTTCGGCCCGGAGTCCCGCGCCAGATCGTCGCCGCTGCCCCATCGCTGAACAAACACGCGCTGATCAACACTCCAGGATCATCATCCAAATAAAAAGCGGCGGAACAGATCTCAACCGCCACGCAGGCCACAATCGCATTGGGCTGCGAGGCGGTAATGTGGCTCGCGGCCCGGAGCATCGGGATAGCTGCACCACAGCCCAGCCCCACCAAATCTTGGAGGAAGGCGTTTTCCCGGAGGCCGAGGGCTTCAGCGACGTAGCTCGTCAAGCCGGGACAGAGATAGCCGGTGCAGGTGCAGATGAGCAGTGCATCCACATCTTGAGGACGAACGCCGGCTTGCGCCAGAGCATCGGTCAAGACCCGCCCGGCGAGCCTCGGCCCGTGGGTGCGGAACGCCGCGTTAAGCTCGTCGGGCGTGAGATCGAACACACGGTCGATGTCTGTCGCGGCAAAGTGACGGGTCTTGATGCCGTGATCGCCTCGCAGGATGCTATGAAGAATCAAGCTGGAACGCCGGCTCAGGCGCGAGCGGACCGGAGAGCGTTCGGCAATCCCCCAGCATTGCATTTGCGTGTACTCGTTGGGTGGAACGGCAGTAGCCAGGGCGTGCAGATACATTAGTGAAGAGCGGCGTAGAGTGGCGAAAGCGGGAGCAAACGAGCGCGGTTGAGCGCATTGAGCCAGCGTTGACGGGTGGGTTGGAGAAGGAAGGAGTGAAGGGCGCCGGCCGACGCGAGTCTCAACCGGAATTTCCGTCGGAGACGTTGGTGAATCACCGTGCGAGTATGCGACCAGCTTTCGTGTCCACGGCTGTACGACAGCAAGGGCGTCAGCGCGATCTCGGCACTTTGAAAAGCCATTGCCATCCCATGCCCCGTGAAGGGTGGGATCATCGCCAGCCGATCCCCGAGACGAACTTCACTGGAAGGTGGGACACGCGGATCGAACTCGACCGCCGCCACTGCGCAAAACGAGGAGTGGTCCAACTCGCTCAAACGCAAGCGGTGGGCCAGCGATTCGAGCCCGCAGGCCGACAAGTACGCATGCAGGACCTCGACGCCTTTCGCGTTGACGGGCCGTGTGCGGAAGAGACCACAGATGTTCACCCGCCCATTTTCCACGCGCGTCAGCCCGACATACGCGTGATCGCCCAAATGAAGTTCGAGGTCGCGCTCGAGCGACAGGTTCACCGCATGAACTTTCAGTCCGAGCCAACGAGAACGGGCTTTACGGCGACCGGTCGCGTAAACCCTCCCCGGCGCATCGCCCCGCGACTCAGAGCGCGTGTTCGTCATTAGGATACCGCCGGCACGCTGAAAGGCTTCGGCGAGCCGCTGGTCGAGGGCGTAGCGGCTCAAACCAGGTGCCTCGGCCGGCAGTCGCTGGAAACGCGCCGGCACCCCTCGAACGAACCACGCCACCTCGTGATTGGGCGAGGCATCGCGTAAGAACTCGTCCAACCCGAGGCGGCGGCGGGTCGACTCCGACAGTCCCGTGATGAATTCGCCGCAGACCCGATGTCTGGGATAGCTGCCCGCCTCGACGATCGTTACGTCCACCTGCTCCCGGCGCAGCGCGAGTCCGAGCGCGAGTCCCGCGAGTCCGCCGCCGATGATTTGAATGGGTCGCGCAGCCATCAGGTTCGGCGTGTTGCGATCATGCGATAGCC
>JBDSPT010000251.1:0-5688 GCA_039930205.1 Opitutus sp.
GCCCGTCCGGCTTTTCACGTAAATGCGTCCGGGCGCCGAATTCAAGCTCGTCGGTCGAGCTATTCGTGGTTATCCGTCCTCCACCGCAATGCCATGGCTTCCACCCCAGAGCCGACAGCTTCGGATAAAGAGCCCCGCGGATTCGTAACCACCCGTTGGAGTGCGGTCCTGCAGATGCGCGGAGCGGCCTCCGACGAGAGTCGGAACGCACTGCAGCAACTTTGCCGGGCGTATTGGTATCCCTTATACTGGTTTTCACGCCGTCGCGGCCTCAGACCGCACGATGCGGAGGACCTGATTCAATCGTTCTTCGCTCACCTCCTGGAAAAAGAGGTCTTCGCTCGAGCCGATCGCGAACGCGGACGATTCCGGACATTCCTCCTGTCCGCCCTGAAAAATTTCGAGTTCAACGAACGCGCCCGCAGCAACACGCTCAAGCGCGGCGGTCGTGAGGAGTTCGTTTCGATCGACGATTTCCAGGCGGAGTCTCGTTACGAGCAGGAGCCAAGTTCCGATCTCTCGCCGGAACGACTCTACGATCAGAAGTGGGCGGCCAGTCTACTCGCGCACGTCTTGGAAACACTGCGGCTGGAATACGCGGCCTCGGGCAAGCCAGCGATGTTCGAAGAGCTGCGTCATTTGCTGTGGGGGGGCCGCGGGCCGACGAGCTACGAAACCATCGCGGCGCGTTTGGGAACGACCGAGGGCGCGATCAAGGTGGCCGTGCACCGCTTTCGTGCCCGCTTCAAAGAACAATTGCATCATGAAGTCGCCCAGACGGTCGAAGACCCATCGGCGATCGAAGACGAGCTGCGCCATCTGCTCGCATCCCTCACCACGTAACTTAACGGGTTCAATCCGGTAGAACCGCTGAGAATCCTCCTACCATGAAGTCCGCTCCGACTTGTCAGATGTGTGGCGCAACGATCGCCGCCGACGGGCCGTGCGCGGCCTGCATGCTTCGAACCGGTCTCAGCCATTCGGGTGATCCGACGAATGCTCCTGAGACGACCTCCACGCTTCCGAGATCCTTTGGTGCGTACGAGTTGCTGGAAGAAATCGCGCGCGGCGGGATGGGGATCGTCTATCGCGCCCGTCAGCACGGTCTCAACCGAATGGTGGCCCTGAAGGTGCTGATTGGCGGCGCGTACTCGAGCGAATCGCTCGTGCGCCGTTTCCAGATCGAAGCGGAGTCAGCGGCCGGGCTGCAACATCCGGGCCTCGTGACCATTCACGAGTTCGGCGAGTTCGATCACCAGCCCTATTATACGATGGATTACGTCAAAGGCCGTAATCTGTCGGAGATCGTGGCAGGTCAACCGCTCGCTCCTGCCCGGGCCGCACGTTACCTGCAGGAGATCTCCGCCGCCGTCCAGTTCGCGCACGAACAGGGAATCCTGCATCGCGATCTGAAGCCCTCAAACGTCCTGATCGACGAATCCGATCACACGCGAGTCACTGATTTCGGTCTGGCGAAGAAGCTGGCCGGTTCCGCCGATGTGACCCTCGCCGGCCAGATGATCGGTTCACCCAACTACGCGTCGCCTGAGCAAGCGCTCGGAGGCGAGGCCAGACTCGGCGTGACGGGTGATATCTACTCCCTGGGCGCGCTGCTCTACTGCTTGCTGACGAGTCGGCCGCCTTTCCTCGCGAGTACGATCGAGGAAACGTTGCGCCTCGTCGCGGCGGAGGAACCCGTTTCTCCCCGCGCCTTAAATCCCGCGGTGCCCCGGGACTTGGAAACCATCTGCCTGAAGTGTCTCGAGAAAGATCCGGCCCGCCGCTACGCCTCCGCGGAATTGCTGGGACAGGAACTCGCCCGCTATCGCGAGGGCCTCCCGATTCTCGCCCGGCCCGTGTCGAAGTTCGAACACGCCTGGCGGTGGGGACGACACCATCCGGCAGTCGCCGCGCTTGCTGCCACGGTGGTCCTCGCGCTGACCGCCACGTCCACCGTATTCTATATTTCAGCACGGCGCGTCCAGCGCTCCCGTGAGCTCGAACTGATCGCCCTCGCGACCGCCCGGGCCAACCTCTACGCGATCAACATGCAGACGTCGGCCGTGGGATTTGCCGCGGCTGGCGGCTATGATCCCATCTCGCTGCGGAGTGCCCTCGAAGAATCCCGCCCCACCCCCGGCAGCATCGACCTGCGGGGGTTTGAGTGGCGACTGTACTGGCAAATGAGCCAGAACGAGGCCGTCACGACATTGAAGGGCCACCAGCAAGTGGTCGACGCCGTGAGGTATTCGCCGGACGGTTCGCAGGTCGCGACCCATGCACTGAACGGGACCCTCAAATTTTGGGACCCCCGTTCCGGCCGTGAGCTGCAATCCGTCGAAGGGGTCGCCGTCCCGGGTGGGTTCGACTCCACCGCGTCGCACTTTGTGTTCAGCCGCCCCGACCAGAGCATCTGGCAAGTGACGCTTTCGACGGGTCAACTCGAGCAACGGACGAATCCGGTCGGCCCACTGATCGGAATGCATGATGATGGCAGCGTCGTGGTCTTCGGACCCAACCAGCGACCCGTGCTTCAGGAGCTCAGTCTCACCGCTGCGCCGGCCGGCGGCGAAGCGGTCACCCCCAACACCCGTTCATCGATTTCGCTGGATCGGCGCCGCGTGGCGGTCGCGGGCCGGCAGTACCCCGGGATTCTCGTCATCGACGTGGCCACGGGCCGCGAGGTCACCTCTCTCATCGATCCGAGGCCTGTGATCGGCATCACGCTTTCGCCTGACGGTGACCATTTGGTGTCAGCTGGCTTTGATGGCGTGCTGAAGATCTGGGACGTGAAACGTGGAACACTTGAGCAATCGTTCCGCGCTTTCCTCGATCCGGTGTGGGGTCTCGCCTACTCCGCCGATGGGAAGTTATTCGCCGCCGGAGGCAACAATCGAACGCTGAAGGTATGGAATACCTCGGACTGGTCGCTCCTCGCTTCTCGTACTGGCCATACGAGTACGATTCATGCGATCGCATTCGCGCCCGACGGAAACCATTGGGTGAGCGGGGCTGAGGATGAACTGGCCCTGGTGTGGTCGGCGCAGACGCATCGACTCCCGCTGGAGGCGCCACGACTTCTGCGCGGTCCGGCTTGGGGCGATCCAATTCCCTCGCTCGCTTTCTCGCCGGACTCCCGGGTGTTTGCCGGCACGGCGGCGGACGGGACCATCAAGATTTGGCGGAGCGATAATTTCGAGATCGAGGCGAGTTTTCCGGCGATCGTTCGAACGGTCGCGTTTTCCACCGACGGACGGTTCGTCCTCGGAGAAGGCTACGACGGCAGTGTGCGTCAATGGGACCGCCAGGCTTCAAACGATGGACTTCTCCTGTCGCCGAAGGCTGACTATGCGAACTGGCAGACGGCACCGCTGTCGCCGGCCGAGCGCGTCGAGCTTGTGGCCGATCAGGCCGGCACCCGCGCGGCCAGCGGCTTGTGCTCCATTCCCAGCACGCGAGACGCCATTAACTCGGGCGCGATGATGTCCGCGTCGGCCATTGCGATGTCGGCCGATGGCAAAACGATGTGCCTCGGCCTGCCGCGCGGCGATGTGGAGGTGTGGGATATGGCGAGCCGAAAGAAACGGCTGTCGTTTTCCGCTCACAAATTGAGCGTGTGTTCGATCGTGATTTCCAACGATGGCCGCCACCTCGCGACGGGAAGTTTGGATAACACGACGAAGTTGTGGGACGCCGCCACGGGCGAAGCAATCGCGACGATCCACGCACACAACCGGCCGGTCTGGGCGCTGGCCTTTTCGCCTGACGGACAGACCCTCGCGGCCGGCAGCTGCGACAAGGCCATTGTGCTCGTCAGTGTGTCGTTGAAGCGGATGGTCGCGAACCTGCCACTCTACGTTGGTCTGCCGCAAGGCTATGAGCAGGAGGTGCGGGTGCTTCGCTTCTCACCCGACGGCAACATTCTCGCTGCGGGCCTGGGCGACGGAACGGTGAGATTGTTTCGCGCCGCGCCGTTCAGTGAAACGGATGCGCCTGCTCAGACGGCGAAGCCGGTTGCGTCGCTGTAACGGACAATTGGATGCGCGCACATTCGACGGCAGCCAGCGGTGCGGCGCGACCGCCAGCGGATCTTGATGTAACCTTGGCTGAGAGATTCTTTAGAACCGTTGAGCGGCCCTGCGCTGCTTCACCGCACTCCCAATGCAACGATCCCTCTTTTTCGTTCCTCAATTGATCTCATTTCCCAGAGCTCTTTCCCAACCAGGGAAATCGGCCCCAACGTCGAGGCGATATATCGCTCAGATCTTGATGGCCGTGGTGGTTTTCTTCGTCGGCCACTCGACCCAACTGCACGGTCAGGGATGCGTGCCCGCCCGATTTATGGCGCTGAGCCTTGGACCCGACGGCATCACGCTTTTGCAACCGGGTGAATGGCAGGTGGGCACAGCGTTTCGTTACCTTTATGCGGACGAGGGATGGCTCGGTACCCATCGATGGCCGGCTTACTCGACCGTGGTCGGTAATCGAATTACCGTCGTGTCCACCGATCTTCAAGCCACCTACGCGGTCACTGCGCGCTTCAGCACGACGCTGACGGTCCCGTACACATACGGTCAAACCTCCAACCCGCGGGAACACGATGGCTCCCGGCATGTGGTGACTGCGCACGGCATTGGTGACGTTCGGTTGGTGGGAAACCTGTGGCTGTTCGATCCCACCAACCATCCCGCCGGAAATATCTCCATCGGTCTTGGTCTCAAGCTGCCCACCGGCGATGAAGCAGCCACCGCGACCTTCCACAAGCCGGGTGGTCCGCAGGTGCTGCCGGTGGACATTTCAATTCAACCGGGCGATGGCGGCTGGGGCGGCCTAGTCGAGCTTTCGGGCTTTCGAAGGCTCTCGGATCAGCTTCACGGATACGTCAACGGCTTCTACCTCGTGAATCCGCGGGAGCAAAACAAGGCGTTCGCCCACGCTCCGATTCTCGGCCAGATTCGCCAGCTGTCAGTCCCCGACCAGTATCTTTTTCGCACCGGTCTGTCGTGGGCAGTGGGCCCCGCGCGGGGACTGTCGCTCACGTTTGGCGGACGCATCGACGGAGTTCCACCGCGTGATCTCGTCGGCGGCAGCGAAGGGTTTCGCCGTCCAGGTTTTGTTATCTACGCCGAACCGGGGCTCAACTGGATGAAGGGACGGAACACCTTCAACGTCTTCGTCCCCGTGCGCCTCGATGCCAATCGGCAGAGAAACGTTTACGACCAGCGGACCAACACGGACGGCGGTGGCGCGTTTGCGAGCTTTCTGATCGTCACGAGCTTTTCACGAACGTTTTGAGGAAATCGCGCATCTGGGCCGTCCGAGCGGACGATACCCGGTTTGCGGACCGCTGTAACCTCCGCCGGCGAATCCTTTAGAAGTGGCGGCATGAAACCTGGCCTGCGCCGGCGCTCCCGTCCCGCCATCTCGTCCAATGAGCGATGGCATGCCGGATAACGGGAAAGTTGGGGTCCAGGATTTTCTTGGAGCGAGCGTCACCGCGACAGCGATACAAGTGGGGGATGGGCATTTCCGGGCCGAGGCATTGAACCGCGGATATCACGGATAGGGGCGGATAATCCAGACGCAGAACCAGGCGGCGAAAGGAATCCATTACGAACGAAAGGATGAGTTGGATCGAGCTTCCTGTTTTACCTTCGATGCCTTGGTGCGCGCCAATCTGCGTAATCG
>JBDSPT010000252.1:0-3204 GCA_039930205.1 Opitutus sp.
CAAAACCGGCGCCAACGCGCTGGCGTTTTTGGAGGATCTGCAGGGCAGGGCGCACACCGCGTTCACGCGGGAATGTCGCGAGCTTGAAGAATTCAAGGCGTCGCGGATTGGTCAGCCCGCCGCGCCACTTGCACCTTGGGAACTGGCGTTTTGGTCTGAGCGGTTGCGTCAGAGTAAATACGACTTTGATGAGGAAATCCTTCGTCCGTACTTCCCGATGGATCGCGTTATTCACGGCTTGTTCGAGCTCGTGCACCGCGTATTTGGACTTTTGATCAACGAACGCGACGCGGGCGAGATAGAGATCTGGCACCCGGAAGTCCGATACTACGACATGACGGATCGGAACGGCCGACATGTGGGTTCGTTCTACGCCGACTGGCATCCGCGTGAATCTAAACGAGGAGGCGCGTGGATGAATTATCTCATCACCGGAGGACCCCGGGCGGACGGTTCACGAGCGCCTCACCTTGGATTGATCTGCGGAAATATGACGCCTCCTGCCGAAGGCCGGCCCGCCCTACTGACCCATCGTGAGACCGAAACGATCTTCCACGAATTTGGTCATCTTTTGCATCACCTCCTGGGCGAGGTGGAGATCAAGTCACTGAACGGCGTCAATGTCGCCTGGGACTTTGTCGAACTGCCGTCGCAGATGATGGAGAATTGGTGCTGGGAGCGGGAGAGTCTCGATCTGTTCGCGCGGCATCACGAAACCGGAGAAGCGATTCCCAACGACATCTTCAAGAAGATGACGGCGGCGAAAAATTTCCGTTCAGCGACGACGACCATGCGACAGCTCTCACTCGCGAAGTTGGATTTGCTGCTACACACCCGCACGGATGAGTTTGCGTCGCTGGCTGACGTGGATCCAGCCGCTCGAGCGGCAGTGGAAGAATGTCTGATTCCAACTCGCCCGCCGGCCCCTACCTTGATCAAGCGATTCACTCATATTTTTTCCGATCCCGTCGGATATGCGGCGGGATATTATTCGTACAAATGGGCCGAGGTGCTGGACGCGGACGCCTTCACGCGGTTCAAGGAGGAGGGAATCTTCAACTCAAAAACCGGCGACGACTTCGTGACGCACATTTTGAGCCGAGGAAATTCTGCGGATCCGGCGGAACTGTATCACGCCTTTATGGGTCGGGGACCTGATCTGAATGCCCTCTTGCGGCGAAGCGGTTTGACCTCGGGTGGCTGACCGGCGGCCGTGGCGCGGCAGAGCGGGCGTCCGTTCTCTCATGCGTCGTCTCGCTGTAATTCTCGGTCTTGTTGCGCTCGCGGTCGCTGCCGTTGTGCTCAGCTTGCCTTGGTGGCTCGGCACGCTCGTAGCATCAGCTGGGCCCCGCTTCGGTGTAACGGTTGGGGACTACCGAAGGATTGGGTACACTCGTTTCGCCATTGATTCCCTGGTGGTGCGGCGCGATCCCGTGGTCGTTAAGGTCAACCACGCCGAAGCCGACACGCCGGTCGTCTGGCTATGGCGACATTGGACGAGTACTCCGGGTCAGGTGATCGCGGGCGAGTGGTCCACCGAAGTTCAATCCAGCGAGAAGAAGGGAGAAGCAGCCCCGGCTGATCGCGGCTGGACTCATGTGCAACAGCTCTTGCACAAGATCGCGAACCACCTCGCCGATTGGGTGCCGAACGTCGAAGCCGGACGCGGATTCGTCACGTGGCCGGGCAGTCGGCTGGACTTTTCTTCCGCTCAATGGAAAGACCGATCAATCAGTTCGCCCGCCGTGTCCTACCGCGCTCTCCATGGCGCCGTCGCCGTGCGGTTCGGAACGGATCGCGTGATCGAAGGCACTGCCACGATCATGGATGGAGACGGAACCGTCACTGTTCGAAGCGAAGAGACCAAGGTGACGGGCCGTGCGACGTGGTGGTCACAACCCGCGGTTTTCTCCGCGGAGTTTGACGAACGCGGTTGGCTGCCCAGCCATGCGATCGTGAACACGGAAAAGTGGGAGCTCGCTGGCAGTCGGGTGAAGCTTGGTTCAACTTATTCAGCCGTTCGTGGTAGTGGCAAAGTCGAGTGGCGAGAGGGACAACTAACGACATCGGTCTCCGTCCAGGGTCAGCCGATCGAAACGACGCCAGCACCTCCGCTGTCGATCGAAGTGAAAGGCCGCGGCGCCAGCGACACGTTCGTCGCAGAGCAGTTGGACGTGAGCATGCCCGGCATCACCGCCCATCTGAGTGCGCCGGTTGCGATCGATCGATTCGGCAACCTCCGATCAGAGCCTTCGACGTTTGTCTTCGATGCTGATTTGGCGCGTCAACCTTGGTTTCCAGGGAAAGGCGTTCTCAAGGGCCGCGGAGAGATCTCGGCCAATGCTGAAGGAAGGGCATTGGTCGATTTTTCAATGGTCGGTGACAACGCGGAGGTCACGCGGATCGCTCTTTCCCATCTCGAGGTAAAAGGGCAGCTCGAATGGCCACGGCTGACCATTGCTGAAGTCACGCTTCGAACGCCGGACGGTGGAGAAGCCACGGTGAGCGGAGGTTTGGACTTCACGAAGAAAGAGCTGCTCAATTCCACGGCCCGTGGCAGATTCAGTCGACAGCTTCTGGCCGGCTGGCTGCCCGCGTATCCAGAATTCGGCTTGGCCGAATTCACGGCGAAGGCGAACGGGCCGTGGGCGAAACCGGTTCACGAAGGCCAGGCTCATGTGGAGAAGTTTCGCTTCGAGCGGACTCAGCCGATGACCGTGGATGCGACGTGGAACGGTGAAGGAATCGATCTCGACGGGTTCACGGGAAGGCTCGCCGTTGATGATAACGTGGTCGCGGTCAGAGG
This sequence comes from Opitutus sp., assembly GCA_039930205.1. GTDB lineage: Bacteria > Verrucomicrobiota > Verrucomicrobiia > Opitutales > Opitutaceae > Opitutus. The sequence goes on from JBDSPT010000252.1 coordinate 2,807, forward strand.
TTCTGCCGGGCGTTTACTGCTGACCTTGAACGAACTTACTCTGGCGAACGGCAAGGAGAAGAGACTGGCACTGACCAGGCCCGCTGATTTGCGCTGGGGACCACACTGGCAGCTCGCCGAAGTCGATCTCTCGGGGCCCGCGGCGGTGGTAAGTACGTCGTTCACCTCGGGCGAGAACGGACAGTTTCGTCTGCGAGCCGATCGCTTTGATCCCGAGTGGCTCCGGCCTTTCCTGATTTTTCCGGCAACGAAGTGGCGCGTCGAAACCTTGAATACGGATGCGCATTGGGCGAACGGCCCCGCAGAATACACGGCGACGGCAGCGGTCACAGTGGAATTGGGCAACGATCGTTCGGCTCAGCTTTCAGTCGAACTGACGGGCTCGAACCATGGTGTCG
>JBDSPT010000253.1:0-5179 GCA_039930205.1 Opitutus sp.
ATGATGATAAGATTGCGGAAAACCACGCCAGGAGTGTTCGCCTGGATGGCAAGTCCCTTCACGTCGCGTTCCAGCCCGTCGGAAAGATCCACCCGGCCGTGGTCGCCGAATGTCTCCACCAGTTTACCGGTACGAACATCGATTGCGTGCAACCAGTGACCCACGCCAAAAAGAATGCGGCGGTCGTCACCGTCCGCCCAATACGCCAGTCCGCGGTTCACACCGTTCGGTTCAAGTGCTTCGAAGCGCCACATCTCGGTCCCCGTCGCCGCTTGGAGCGCCACTACCCTGAGTTGAGGTGTCGTCGCATACATCACTCCGTCGATGATCAGCGGATTACACTGGATCTGAGTTTGGTTTCCGCGCGCGTCGCCCGCATTCCAAGTCCAGGCAACTTCAAGTCGGTTCACGTTCTCGGGCGTGATGTCGGCCAGCGTCGAATAGTGACTGGCCGCTTTGTCCCCAAGGTACGTTGACCAGTTCGAATCGGCCGCGGCGATCGACTGGCTGACCGTTGCACAGACCATTAATCCAAGCGCTACGGGTGGCGCGAAACGGGGTATGAACATGTTGATGAATGGAACCAATCGTCGGCTCGCTGCCAAGCGCCGGTCCGTCCAGGCGCAAAAAAAAGTCGGCCGCGTGAGCGACCGACCTTTGAGAGAGAAACGAGAAGCTTCCGCGTCAGCGTTACTTCACCGAGATGTTGTTCGTGACATTCGTCACGCCCGTAACGGTACCGGCGACTTGAGCTGCGCGAGCTTTTTGCTCAGCGGTGTCGACGAAGCCGCTCAGTTGGACGTTGCCCTTGAAAGTCGTGACATCGACCTGCATGGCTTTCACAACTTCATCTTTAACGAACGCAGATTTCACCTTGGCGGTGATTGCAGCATCATCAACGTACTCGCCGGTGCTTTGGCGGGTAGCGGTTCCAGCACAGCCTTGGAAGGACATCAGGCCACCGGCCCCGATCGCGAGCAAGGCAATAAGTTTAATGGAGTTTTTCATAAGTTACCCTCGTTTAGTAGCGCCAAACCGCTTCCGGTTCGCCTGTAACGCGACTATTTCACGCAGAGATTTAGCATTCGGTGGGAACCAAGCGCCGATGCGTGAACCGAGCTCATCCGTGTGTGGCGCAAAAATTAGACTCTTATTTGCATGAGGTTCATGGCGACCTGACGGCCTGGACCGCTTCGACTTCAGTCTTTTACCTAGTCGATCGACGTATTATTTCGCACGTTTTTTGCAGAACATATTACGGTCGAACGAGTCGATGAAAGGTGACGACCCGTCTCTCGATGCTCCCAGAACAAGATTCCAGCCCGAAGAAGCTTCTGCGAATCCTCTACGCGGACGACATGCGGGAATTGCGTGAGATCGCGCGGATCGCGCTCAGCCGTGAAGGGCATCTGATCGAATGCGTCGCCGACGGACGGCAAGCGTTGGATCGCGTCACCGCGAATCCCGGTGGGTACGATCTGTTGATGACCGATCATCATATGCCCGAGCTCAATGGTCTGGAACTGGTCAGCCATGTCCGAGCGCTTTCATTTCCCGGGAAGATTTTGATCTTCAGCTCCGAGCTGAGTCCAACGATCACCGACGCTTACAACGAGCTGAAGGTTGATCGGATGCTTTTCAAGCCGGTGTTCCCGTCCGAACTGCGCCAGGTGCTCGCCGACCTGTTTTCTCCAGCTGGAGTCCATTAAAGATCGACGAAGCGCAACCGTTCGCGCTCCCCTCGATTTCTCCCTCAATCTCCGTCGCCAGGAGGCGGGATCGAGCCCCACTTTGATGCAGCTGTCCCGCTTCTCTACATAGTTCTCGTACCTGTCCATCTCTGGCGCTTTTGAGAGCGGCACGCGATGTGTGATGACGAAGGACGGATCAATCTTTCCCGTTTCGATCAGCGAGACCAGGTGACGCGATGTACTTCTGGATGTGAGTCTGGCCCGTCTTGATCGTGATTCATGCGGCGGCCTTCCATTGCGTTTGCTGACCTTCTTTTCAACGCATTTCGGGTTGCGGACCGCCCGCTGATTGCCCCTCCATCGACGGAATCTCGCCGGCTTCCATGAGCGCCTTAAAACGGCGCAAGGTATCCGCAACCTGCTGTTCGGGTTCTTCCCCGGTCAGTTTCGCGAGGTAGGCTGCCAGCTTTCCGCCGGGTGCATCGAATTCCAACTGCACGGTAACCTCAGTCCCCTCGTCAGCCGGTCCGGGCTTAAATCGCACGGTGCCCGCGTTCGGAATCTCGGCGCCCTCCTTCGACCGCCAAGCCAGCAGCTCGTTCGGATGGTCATTGATGATGACCGAGTCCCATTCGACGAACGCATTGCCAGGCGCAGTGACCTTCCAACGCGATTCAGTTTCCGATAGTCGGGTGATGGATACGGGATGCTTGATCACGCGTGCCAAGTTTTCGGGGGAGCGCCAGAACTGGTAGAGCTCCGATGCGGGTTTTCGAACGGTACAGGACCGCACCACCTTCACCCCGTGATTTCCCGGGACGGCACTGCGACTTTCAGTGTGTCTGTTACGAGCCGGGGTCGCCGATTGATCCGACGTCTGGTTTTCTGAGGCCATCTGCAATAGTACCCCGAATGAAATCGCTTTGCCATCGGGACGTAACCCAGTGCGCGCATGGGTTGATCACGCGACCCTCCATTCACAAAAAACCGGAGGAGCGTTACGCTTCTCCGGTCACACACAAACCGCTAGCTACGCTTCAGAGCACTTAAAAAAATGTGGGGCCGTTTTTCTCAAACCGTCATTGCGAGGTGCGCGGAGCGCGCCGTGACACTCCAGCTGGGTTGCTTCGTCGCAATGACAGGAACCGGCTACCCGTCATTTACGCGCTCTAGAAACGGTACTTCGCTGAAACGTAATAGAGTCGGCCTACGGGGTTGAACTCCGTCACGTCCGCATTGGACCCGCTGTCGAACGTGGGTGAGCGCGGCGGCAGCTTGTTCGCGATATTGTTCACGCCGACCGTGACTTGCAAACCGCGCAACCACGCCGCCCGCTTTTTCAGGCTGTAGGTCAGCCTCACATCGAAAAATTCGCCAGGTCGTGGCGCCCGATAGACGGATCACGTGAGGTCTCATAATCCCACGTTCCCAAGTTGAAGGCGGATTAGTTCAGGAGAGGTTGTCGGTAGTCGCCGGGCTGACGACTCGCAATAGATGCAAGTGACCCGGCGTGAGTGGGCGGAAGGATCAACGCACGTGCTTGAACAATGGATTCACCCGCTTTGCCGAGGCTTCGTGCGAGCTCCAGAGGCTCAGAGGGCAGTCGCTTGCCGACGCGCACCGGCTGAGTCGGATTATTCGGATCAATCAGAAACGCGCCCTTTCGTCCCTCGTAAGCCAGGACCGTGTGCCCGGCCAGCGTTCCCTCGGCATCGAAATAGAACGAAACGAGCTGAGCATTTCTGACGTCAACGCCTGCTGCCCGAAGTTTCCGCACGTAGGCGAAACTCTCGATCAGACAACCGTTCGGAAGACCGCCCGCTCCTGCAGGAGGGGCGACAGCGGAATCCGCAGGCACGACGTCCCACCGAACAAAGCCCGGATCAATATCCTGCAGAAGGGGCGCAAAATCCGCCTTCTCTGCGGCAAGGTTATGCCGGTGCAGCGAAAAGCTCTGGGTGCCATCCGCATCTGTGTAGAACCAGAGTAGTCCACTGAGCTCGAACACGACGGCAAACAACATGGGCGGATACTTGCTCGCCACCGCGATGTTCTCGATGCGGATGACCCGCGACCACACGTCGGCTCCCAACATCGCCCGGGCACGCTGTGCGTTCTCCAACGAATCCGCGCGGGCAAGCAGCGCGAAAACAACGAGGAGTGAAGCTCGGAGCACCATGCGGAACACGCCCCGTGAACTGCACAAAGAGCTCCGTAGTTACCGAAATGAGACAAAGCCCCAGTGCCTTGCGACGAACAAAATCGTCCTGCGACGAGACGCATGCGGCGTCATATCACGAGCAGAATTATTCTCACAATTCGTCCCACGATCGCGGCCGTCCGGTCCCAGATCCGGAACGCTTTCGTCCGGACAACGGGTCTGACCGGGTGACGCGGTCAAGACGATCGAGCAATCAGAGAGACTGCTTCAGCAGGGTCGCGATCCGTTCGTGATAGCCGCGACTCAATTTGAGCTTCGTGCCGTCATGAAGGACGACGGCGTACTCTCCAGCGAATGAAGGACTGAGCTTTCGCAACCGGTCGATGTTCACGATGGTTGAGCGATGGATTCGGATGAAGCGTGTAGTATCGAGCCGCTCCTCGAGCCGCGCCATCGTTTCGCGCATCAGATGCGTTTTTCCTCCCACGTGAAACTTCATGTAATCACCTTCGGCCTCGATCCAGTCGATCTCCTCCGCCTTCAGGAAGAAGATCTCGCCCGACGATTTCACCAGGATCCGATCGTGCGACGCGATCGGCGTGGGGCTCGCCGTCTGCAAGTAGCTCATCAATTGATTTAATCGCAGATCGACCGTCTCACCGCGCCGGTTTTTCACCGCATCTTTCGCGCGGTGCAGGGCTGCCGCAAACCGCAGGTCGTCGAACGGCTTCAACAGATAATCCACCGCGCTCACCTCAAACGCGCGCAACGCATAGTCGTCGTAGGCGGTCACAAACACAATGACCGGAGCTTGAGCGAGGCCCAATCGCGCAAGGACTTCGAATCCGTCGAGCGCCGGCATCTGCACGTCGAGAAACGCAAGTTCAGGCCGCTCACGCAGGATGAGTTGAAAGGCCTCTTCGCCGCCGCCCGCCTCCCCGACCACCTCGATGGTCGGATCCAAATCGAGCAGCAGTCGGACGCCGCGTCGGGCCGCGGGCTCGTCGTCGACGATGATGGTGCGGACGCGATGGGTCGCTCGCACGCCGGATAGGGCAGGAGGGGTTGGCTTCATGTGCGGTAGGGTAGGATGATCTGCACGGACACCCCGTGACCAGGTTCGCTATGCAGCGCGAGATGCGTGCGGGTGCCGTAAATTTTCTTCAGCCGTTCTCGTGTATTCGCCAGCCCAACACCTTCCTTGGCGCGTTCATACCCATTCATGATCCCAGGACCGTCATCGCGCACCTCGAGAAGCAAGCGGTCTCCTTCCACGCGACCGGAGATGCAGACGTGACCTGAATCCGGCTTGGGCGCGACACCATGG
>JBDSPT010000254.1:0-5475 GCA_039930205.1 Opitutus sp.
GCAGAAATACGCGGCCGTGTTGATCGAAAACGAGAACGTGAATCGCGCGATGCAGCCATCCGCGCGCGTGGACCTCACTCCGGAGCGCCACGCTCACGGGTTCATCGCGATCGTTAACAACATCAAAAAATTCGTGAGCAACTGGGTTCATGCGGCGCCTTTACATTGGCGATCATTCGTGTCCATTCGAGGGTCTTAATCGAAGAAATATGCCGAAAATAGACGTCAGCAAGGTCGCGGAGATCTTAAAGAAAAACCAAATCGACCCGTCTGTGCTTCGGCGCGTGATGGAGGAAATGAATCTGATCGTGGAGCCTGAGCCAGGCGATGATGACAAGCCGCCAGCGGTGAAAAAGCAGTTCGTGATTTTAGTGTCAGACCCAGAAGACAAGTTCCCCAAGTCGGATTTCGCCGGTTGGATCCTGCAGATTCCGGAAACGGAGAGTGTCGCGACCACGCAGGAGCGGATCTTCCGCGGGGCTTACGATTACAATGCGTCCAAGAAAGGTCGCCTGTATCCGGCCAAAACCGTCGGCGAGGCCCTGGAAAATGTTCCGGCCAAGCACTTCAAGGAAGCTGAAATATGGGTGAAAACGAAGACGCCGGTTCTCGTTCTCAAGACCGACAACGAAATCCCAAAATCCTGATCGAGGATCAGCGTCCGAGGCCGAACTTCTCGGCGTCGAAACCGCGCGCCTTCAGCGCTGCAGCCAGCGCTTTTAAATCGATCTGATCGCCCGTTTTCACTCCGTTCTCGTGATACCACCGCTGGTTCATCTCAAGCGCTAGTTGTAGGTTCGAGCTTCGAGAACGAACGGCCGTCTCGTCGAAAGGATGCAAAGGGTAAGTTTCTTGCAGAATTCCACTCCGATCAAAGAAGCCGATGTCCAGTGGTGTGGGAGTGTTTCGCATCCAAAAGCTCATGAGCTGTGGGCGATCGTAAACGAATAGCATTCCTTCGTCCCGACCCAGCGTCGTCCGCTCCATCAACCCGCGTTGCATCTCGTCCGTGCTCACCGCGAGTTGCATCCGTACGACTTTCCCGCCGACAGAAATCTCGAAGTAGTCGGCCACCGATTTGATGGCGGGGGTCGGTGCCGCGGCTTCGTCACCGCATGCGGTGACGAGTGTCGCGCATCCCACGACCATCAGGATGAGGCCGATGCCACGACGGATCGAAACCGAATTTGCAATTTTCACCACCGGGGTGGCTAATCTTCGACGGCAATCAGTTCAATCCTAGTCTTACCTGTGGCCACTCCTCTGCTTCCCCCTCTCCTCTTCGCCGATACCACGACGAGCGCCGATCAGCTCTATTTCAGCAAGGTGGATGTCCACGATCCGTTCATTTCGTTCAGCACGGGAACCAGGCGGATCACGGCCCAGAGCGCGTTGGAGTTCGGCCGGATTGTCAAAGCCCGGACCTTCGACGAAGTGCTCCCACTCGAGGCCTGGCGGGCGAAGGCCACCGAGCGCTGGCCGCGTCGTCGAGTGGGCACCGCCGAGATCATCGCCGAACTCGCGCGGGCCTTTCAGCTAAAGGCATTTCGCGTTTCCGACGAATTCCCCGCCTCACTTTACGTGACGCTCCGAAAACTTGGGCTTCGCTTGGAACTTTCAGACGGTCCTCTGTTTCCCGAGCGCGAAATCAAAACTTCGCGGGAAGCCGCCGCCATTCAAGAAGGCAACCGGCTCTGCTCGGTCGGATTCACCGTCGCCGAAACCATCCTGCGCAAGGCGCGATTGGTCGGACAAGAACTTCTTTACGAACGACAGCCCCTCACCTCGGAACGTCTCCGTTTCGCGATCGAAAGCGCCATTCTCGCCGAAGGTGGACAAGCCGGCGGGACGACGATCGTCGCAGGCGGTGACCAAGCCTGCGATCCTCATGAGCGCGGATCCGGGCCGCTGCGCGCTCACGAGCTTATCATCATCGACATTTTCCCGCGCGTCTCAAAAACCGGATACTTCGGCGACATGACGCGCACGTATGTTCGTGGCAAAGCAACAGATGCTCAACGAAAGCTCGTCACCACCGTGCGCGAGGCCCAACTGCGCGCATTGAAGGCCATCCGAGCCGATGTCGACGGTCGCGAAGTTCATCAGAAGGTCGTCGATTGCTTCATCACTGCGGGATATGAAACACGCCGAACGGCCAAAGGCTCCGTCGGCTTTTTTCACGGCACCGGACACGGGCTCGGTCTGGCAGTACACGAAATGCCCCGCATGGGCGGCTCGATTTCCATGGGACTCAAGGCAGGCTCGGTCGTGACGGTCGAACCCGGGCTCTACTACCCAGGTCTCGGGGGATGCCGAATCGAGGACGTCGTTCAAGTGACCCGTGGAGCTCCAAAAATGCTGTCGGAGCATGGCTACGGATGGGAACTGCATTAAGCTCGGCGGATGCCAGAACTAGCCGAAGTAGAATTTTTCCGCAAACGCTGGCACCTCGCAGCCGCGGGCCGGCGCATCACATCAGTCGCGCTCCATCGTGGAGCGAAGGTGTTCCGTGGAACCGATCCCCGCCTGATCGAAGAAACTCTTCCTGGCACACGCTTTGAAACGTCCGAAGCAGCCGCGAAACAAATGCTCTTCCGCTTCAGTGGCGGACACTGGCTAGGGATCCATCTCGGGATGAGCGGTGATCTCGACACGAAGTTACCGGACTACACGCCGCAGAAGCACGATCACCTGGTGCTCACCACCGCGAAGCAGTCGCTCGTGTTTTCAGATCCGCGGATGTTCGGACGAGTCCAGTTTCACGTCGGCAAGGAGCCTCCACCCTGGTGGACGAAAATTGCTCCGGCGATCCTGTCGTCTGAGTTCAACGCTGCGACGGTATCAGCTTTCCTCACACGCCGGAAGAAAGCTTCCCTCAAGGCCGTGATGTTGATGCAGGAGCAATTCCCCGGAATCGGCAACTGGATGGCCGACGAAATTCTCTGGCGAGCCGGCCTCCACCCGAAGCGACTCGCGGGTTCACTCATACCGACCGAGGTCAAGATCTTGGTCCGACAATGTCGGACGGTATGCCGACAAGCGCTGGCAAAAATCGCCGGGAAAGGCGACGAACTGCCGGATGACCTCAACGTCAACATTCCGGAAACATGGCTGTTCCGACATCGCTGGCGGGAAGGTGGGCGCTGTCCGAAAACAAACGTGCGGTTGATTCGGGAGGACGTCGGAGGGCGCACGACGTGCTGGTCGCCTGCACGTCAGCCCTCGCCCGAATCACTACTTCGCGCACGGTCAGGAGGCGCGGCCACCCGCGCACGACGGAAAATCGGCGGCGGACGCCATCGGTAGCGCGCCACTGGTCGCTCAGCGCCTGGCCAGACGCGCAGTATGCTCCGCGCGAACTTTCACGTACTCGTCCTCATGAGCGAACCGCGCCCAATTAATGAACTTCCGTACCGTGAGCCTGGCCGACAGCGGATCGCTCCAATCCGAAAATGCCGCAACCGCGAATCGAACTTGGGATTTTCGTTCTTGCTTGGGTTGGTCGCGGGCGGTTCGCTGCGCCTCTCATGAGTACTGCCAAACCCGCCGCGGAACACGCTGTCATCAAAACGTCGTATGGTGAAATGACCCTCGCTTTCTGGAGCGATGTCGCCCCGAAGACGGTCGAGAATTTCAAGAAGCTCGCGAACGAGAAATTCTACGACGGCACGGCCTTCCACCGCATCATCAAAGGTTTCATGGTCCAAGGCGGCTGCCCCAACACCCGCAAAGGCGAGGCCGGCCTGCCCGGTACCGGCGGTCCCGGCTACAAGGTCAAGGCCGAGTTCAACGCCAAGTCACACGTGCGCGGCGTGATCTCGATGGCTCGCTCGGCCCATCCGGATTCGGCCGGCAGCCAATTCTTCCTTTGTCACGGCGACGCCAAATTCCTGGACCGCCAGTACACCGCGTTCGGTGAGTTGATCAAAGGCGACGATGTTCTGGAGCGAATCGCAAATCTTCCGACGCAGAGCGGTGGCGGCGGGGAAAAGAGCACGCCCATCGAACGCGTCGAGATCGAGACCATCCGGATCGTGCCGGCAGCCTGATCCGGCTACGGCTTATGGTAGGTCTGAGCTTCGCGGCGGTTGACGAATTCGCGAAGCGTCTTGCTCCAAGCCAGCGCTTGCGGCGCGGTCGCTTCTTTTTCCGTCTGGTCCAGTAGCAGACGCGCCGTCGTGAAATCCGCGAAGCGCGCTCTCACAAGGGCCAGCGCCAGCATCGTGCGGTCGCGCGGTTGAAGATTCGGCAGACGCAATTGGACCAGGTTGATGTTCTTGGGCAGAGGTATCTTTACGGTCGCTTCAACCCACGCCAGGGTCTCGTAGGCCAGGGTTTGATTCGGTACCTGGTCGATTGAGCGGAGGAGCAGAATCCGCAATGATTCGGCTCTCGCGGCCGGAAGTTCAAACGTCACATCGAGGCGACTGAACCAGCGTTGGGCCTCGAGTGCCGCGACTTCGTGAAGGATCGCCGTGTTGTCAGTTCCGAGATCGACTGCTTTCTGCCACCGCTCCAACGCAACCGCCGGTTCACCGTCCATCAGCGCGTCCGTGCCGAGGATTTCCAGCGCCCGTACATCGATGGGATCCTTTGAGCATGCTTCCAACATCGCGAGTTTGCCCACCGCCGAGCGATTCACCCGAAAGTCCAACTCGGCGAGTCGTCGACGTATATCATCTCTCGATACAGCGGCGGCACGGTAGGAGTCCACCGCCGGTATGTCCGGCATCGGCAATTTGGAGAAACGGTACTCTCCCGTCCGAACGTAGCGCTCCAGGTCGCGCACCGTCTGCTGAAAAGAAATTCCAAAGCATTCCTTGAACAGCGCTTCCCGTTTTACCGGATCGCCGTTTTCTCCCTCCTCACGTGCGGCTTTGAAGAAGCGATCGCGGGCGGCTTTCTTTTCGGGCGTGAGGTCGTTCAATCCGCAGTACCAGTAGTGGATGAGCGCCCAGCTCTCGGCATAGAACATGCCGGCGCGTTCGGTTTCGTTGTAGTTGCGCGAAGAGTGGTCGGCGCCGAACAGCGCCTCAAGCGGCAGCAAACGAGTTTGTCGCAGGAACGCCACATGCTCATTGATCGGCAGTCCCATTGAGATCTGGTTTCGATCCTCTTTCATCGTCGAAAAGAACTCGGCGATCCCTTCGGTGTACCACAGCGCGGGATTGTCGCCGCTCACCCGTGAAAGATGGTGCACGTACTCGTGGAAGATCAGCCGTTGCGCCCACTCGTCGTCCCACACGGGTGAAACCACGATCACCGAACGATCGGGCCGATTCAGGTAGTATCCAGCAACCCGACCTTCCTGTCGCATGTTCACCGGCGTGTACGCCCGAAACGATTGCTCGGTCCCGAAGTAGTAGATCGTAACGAGATTCGGCCGCTTCTCTTTCGCTCGCACCATGTCGCCAAACACCGCCCGCAGGAGCTCCAGTCGGCGCAGCATTTCGCACGACTCGCGGTCATTCGCAT
>JBDSPT010000255.1:0-4360 GCA_039930205.1 Opitutus sp.
TCGGCTTCGCAGTGCACGAGCTCCGCGCGTTCCGTGCTCTCCAGCGTCAGACGAATGTTTTTCATTTCAGCCGCGTGCTCGTGCTGCCGCACAACTGCGGCTCCGAGCAATCCGAGATCAACGCGACCGCGCGGCTTGTCGGCACCATCTGCAGGGCGAATCTCAAGGAAGGTATCGATGATCCGACGGATGTGCGCCGCTGACTCTTCGATGCTTTCGAGGAAGCGTACTACTTTCGGAGGTACGCCGGTCTGTCGACGTGCGAGCTCCGTGCCGAGCAGAATCAAGAACAGCGGATTCCTCAGATCGTGGCCCGCAATTTTCATGAACTTCTGTTTGAGGGCGACCTGTTCTTGCAGTTCACGTGACAGTCGGCGGAGCGAGAGATGCGTTCGGACACGAGCCAACGCCTCCTCGTGCTCGATCGGTTTTGTAATGTAATCCACCGCGCCCACCGAAAACGCCTTCACCTTGTCGGTCGTCTCGTTCAACGCCGTCATGAACAGCACGGGAATTTCTCGCGTCTCTGGCCGGGCCTTGAGTCGACGGCACGTCTCGAAACCGTCCAAGCCCGGCATCATGACATCGAGCAGAATCAGGTCGGGCTGAATCTGCAGCGTCTGCGCGAGCGCCTCCTCGCCATCTTCGGCGACCATGAGTTGGTAGCCGGCCGTACCGAGCGTTTCCACGAGCACCCCCAGATTTGCGGGCGTGTCGTCTACGATAAGAATTGTTTCGGGCATCTGGAGGCGGTCCCAACGTTGCAGGAGGAAAAAATCACGGAGCAGGACCAGCTGGCTTGGCGTGGTCGGGCAGGTACCGCCCGACGAATTGGCGGATGGCTTTCATTTTGAAGCGGCCGGCGAGATCGAGCACGCTGCGCGCGAACGGCTCGTACTTCGGATCGCTCACCACGAGAGCTTGGGCACGAGCGCGGATGGCCACGAGGTCTCCCTTGGCCGCGAGCTCGTACATCTCCAGCGCCGCTTCCGGTGGGGGCGGCTGAATCGTCATCGGGAATGGCGTGCCGGTTTCTTCGGAGTCGACATAACGCCACGTGATCCCGACCACCCGTTCCATCACGGACCAAAGTTCGTCTTCGCGAAAGGGCTTTGCCAGGAACGCATCACAACCCGCCGCGAGACACTCGTTGCGGTCCACATCGTAGGCGCTGGCCGAGACGGCGATGATCTTGAGCGCCTCGCCGTGCTTGCGGGCGCGTAGCTTCCGCGTCGCTTCAAGGCCGTCGATACCGGGCAAACGCAGGTCCATCAGCACCAGGTCGGGACGGAAAGTGACGGCTTCGTCGAGGGCGCTGGCTCCGTCCGCCGCTTCCGCAAGTTCGAAATCCACGGGCGCGAGCATCGCAACCAGCATGGCACGATTCGTGACATTGTCGTCGACGATGAGAATTCTCCGCCGCGGGCCTTCGTAGCCGGTCACGCGCCGGCCGGTGGATTTTGGAACTGGGGGGAATGCTCCGGTGGATACGGGCAGTGGCACGTCAAACCAGAAGCGACTGCCCCAGCCGGGATTGCTCTCCACGTGCATCCGGCCGTTCATGCGATCAACCAGGCTGCGACTGATGGCGAGGCCGAGGCCCGTTCCGGTCGGGGTGTGCTTCCCGACCTGAGTGAAGGGTTCGAACAACCGGGCAACGTCCTCGGCGGCGATGCCCGGGCCGCTATCGCTGACGGAAAACCGGATGACAGCGGTGGGCTGGGGTTGAACGGAGAAAACCACCCCGCCGCGGCTCGTGAACTTCACCGCATTTGCGACCAGATTGTACACGACCTGTTTCAACCGCTGCTCGTCGCCCCGGACCCACCGCGGCAAGTCGTCGGAGAGATCCGTTTTCAGCAACAAGCCCTTGTCGCGTGCCCGCGGCTCGAATACGCGCTCCACGGCTTCCGCGAACGAGATCAGATCCAGATCGGCGACGTGCAGGTCAATGCGACCGGCCTCGATCTTCGACAGGTCGAGCACGTCGTTGATCAAAGCGAGCAGATGATCGGCGGACTCGTGAATCACGCGTACGCCCTCTCGTTGCTTGTCCGAAAGGGCCGAATCGCGGCGCAGGATTTGCGTGTAACCCAGAATGCCGTTGAGCGGCGTCCGCAGTTCGTGACTCACGCTTGCGAGGAAATAGCTCTTCGCCCGGCTGGCGGCATCGGCCGCTTCCTTCGCTCGTTGCAGTGCGCCGGCGGTTTCGCGTCGCGCCGTGATATCGATGGCGACCCCCTCGAAGTGATCCACCTCGCCGGCGGCATTGCGAACGACGCGTACCGATTCAGAGATCCACAAGGTCGTGCTGTCGCGGCGCAGGATTTCGGATTCGAAATCCGTCAGCTCGTCGGCGCTTTGGATCAGGGCGAAGAACTGGGCGCGACGGCCGGTCTCCACATAGATTTGACGGCCGATGTCGTTGATATCCGTCAATAGCTCCGCGGGAGAGGCGTAACCGATCATCTGCGCCAGCATGCGATTGACGCTGACGAACTTCCCGGACGGTGAAGACACATACAGGCCTTCCAGGGCGTTCTCAAAAATCCCGCGGTACCGCGCTTCAGCGACTTTCAGGGCGTCGTCTGCCTGCCGGCGTTGGACGGCCACGGCAATTTGCTCGGCGACGAAATTCAGCAGCCGCAGGTCGTCATCATCGAATGAGCTGGGGTCGGCATAGTCCTGCAGCGCGATGACTCCGATTGCGCGTCCGCCCAGCATCAGGGGCGCGCCCAGGCGTTGCGCAGCCGCACGGTCGAGCGGATGATAACGGCCGCGAGTGCTGAGCATGGCCGGCAGTTCGTTCGCGTTGGCGAGCAAGGGTCGGCCTGAGGAAAGAACGTATTCAGTAAAACCATTCGCGAGTGCGCGCGGGGGTGGTGGCGGCACAAATTCGTCGACGAAATACGGAAACGAAATCTCCGTGCCATCCGGACTGACGAGTGCGACGTAGAAATTTCGCGCGGGCATCAATCCGCCGATGATGCGGTGCACTTCCTTGAACAGTGACGTGAGATCGCCGGATCCGAGCACGGCTCGAGAAACCTGATACGTCGCGTCCTGCACCTGTTCGCGCCGCCGCCGCTCGGAGATGTCGACGGCGAGCGTGAGCATGCAGGGCGGACCTTCGATGCCCATGAGATCGGCATTGAGCAGCATCGCATGGATCTCGCCGGACTTGGTCCGAAACATGGCTTCGAAATCGCGCACCACGCCCGTTTCTTTCATGCGCCGCAGGAACTCGTCGCGTTCCGACGGTTGCACCCAAAGGCCGAGTTCCAGGGTGGAGCGACCGATGACTTCCTCCCGCGTGTACCCGGAGCCACGGAGGAAGGCAGGGTTAACCTCGATGAGTTTCCCGTTGGAAACCTCGCCGATGGTCATCATCGCCGGGCTGGCGTGAAAACTCTTCTCGAAGAAGGTGCGGGATTCCAGGCGACTGGCTTCACTCAGCCGCAGCGCTTCCCGTACGCGCTCAAGTTCGGTGTTATTGGCAGGTGAGTTGGCGGAAGAGGACTCGGACATATCAGCGGAACACCTCCAACCGCATAAACGCGAACCGCGGGCAGGCAACGGCGAAGGTGCTGCTTCCTACCCGCGGATTGTTAAAGCCGTCCAGATTGCCGGAGTGGGGACGGGGGAAGTGTGCGTGTGCGAGACTTGCCTGGTTCAGGCGCTGGCGACTTTCGCCAGCGAGACGACGACGATCGCGGTGAGGGCGATCGAAAAGGCAAACTGAGCGAACCGGCTGCGTACTCGGTTCGAAAGGCGGCCGATCACGGTCGCCAACAGGCACACCATGGTGGCGGCGAAGGACGACATGCAGAGGAGGTACGAGATATCGGAAGTAGGGAACGACATGGTCATGGAATTAAGCAGCGACGGCGGGCGCGCGGGCGCCTGCGATCATCGTGTTGGCAAGCAACGCGTAGGTGGCGCTCCACGCGGCTTTGGTGGCTGGGGTGAACTCCGAGCCGAGTCCCTTTTGAAGCGTCCAGAGGAGGGCGGAGCCCACGGTGGCGTAGTGAGATTCGCGGACGCCGTACCGGAGGTGGCGAACGCCCATTTGGCGGACGGAAGGTGTCAGTGACTCGAACTGCTCAAGTGACTCGACGGCCACGCCGAGCATGTGCATGAGCTTCCGTCCCTGCGTCTCCATATCGGAGTGAAACATCTGCCGGAGTGACGGATCCAGTTCAAACAACCGGGCATAGAACAAGGCTGCGACTTGATCGGAAATCGGAGCGAGCTTCCGGAAGGAAGCGGTCACGAGAGCGATTTCGGGCGCGGTCATGGATTTTGAGGGCGAACGCTGCGGTTAAGCCGCAAGGCGCAGGGACTCAGAAGAGCGTTTGCC
>JBDSPT010000256.1:0-4145 GCA_039930205.1 Opitutus sp.
CTGCACAACGCCACGGCCGTCGACGACGTACACCCGCAAATCGATCTTCGTCTTGATCAGCGAAAAAATCTTCGCTTCGAACACGCGGGCCGCCGCGCGATCAAACGCGCGGCGGAACTCCGTCGGATCAACGCCCTGCTCCGACGCATTCGCCTCCAGCAGCGCAGCCAGAAGAACCGACGTGTCGACGAGCGACTCCTCCATCGATTCGAGATACCGCGGTCGAACCTGGTCGAGCATCCAGCGCGTCAGGAAATATCCTCCTGCCGCATACACCGCGAGGATCACCAGCAACAGCCGCAGCCGAAGGCTCATGCTTCCTCTCGAATCGAGTAGCCCATTCCGCGATGCGTCACGATGGGATCGGCTCCGGCGACTGCTGCCGCAACCTTCGCGCGAACGGTCTTGATGTGTGCGTCAACCGTCCGATCCAGCGCGGCCGCCGGGTCGTCCCACGCCGCCGTCATGAGTTGATCACGACTGAAGACACGTCCGGGTTGCGCGGTAAGCGTTTTGAGTAACCGATATTCGTTTCGGGTCAGCTCAAGTGACGTTCCACGATAGGTAATTCGGCAACGCGCCTCGTCATGGGTCCAGACCTGGTCCGCCGGCGAGGTGGCCGCAGTCGGCGTCTCCTCCGTCTTCACTCGTCGCAACACCGCTCGAACTCGCGCCGTCAGTTCTCGCGGACTAAACGGCTTCGCCATGTAATCGTCGGCTCCCAGTTCCAAACCGACGACCCGATCGACCTCTTCGCTGCGGGCCGTGAGAAAGATTATGGGGATGGTGCGGTGCCTCAGGATTTCACGACACACGTCGAACCCGCTCATGTCGGGCAGCCCGACATCCAGCACCACCAACGCGACGGGTTCAGCTTTAAGCACCTCAAGCCCGCCACGACCAGTCGTTTGCCATACCGGCGAGTAGCCTTCGGTTTTCAGGGCATAGAGAATCGTTTCCGCGATCGGGGGTTCATCCTCGACGACAAGGATCGTGCGACAGCCAGGATGCATCGCCCGTTCTTCTGGCGGAGAGACGAGAACACTTCAAGGCGGCTGACTGCGGCAATGGGCAGCGGACGCTACTTCTGAACGTTGGTCATTCTGCGCGGAGTGAAAAAGCCAGTTTGATTTGAGCAACTCTCGGCTGCGAACGACCAAGTGGATTCTTCGCTCTGCTGCGTTCCCGCCGCTGGCCCACCTTCACCCTCCTGCCTTCAACCCGCAATCCACCCCGCAAAAAAGCGGAGTCCGGAAACCGGACTCCGCTCTTTTCGCGAGAAAACGAAGGCCTAGGCAGCTCGACGCTGGTCAATCAGGCCGCTGTTGAGAGCCTCGCGAATGGGCGTAAGCGTGCGGGCAACGAGCGCCGGCCGCGGAACGAGCACGGGCTGAGCCGCGCGAGACGTGGACGAAGCGAACGTCGGACGTGGCGTGTATTCCAAGAGACTCGCCAGACCGGTGAGGGACCGACGGGCAAAGTAGGAAAGCCCGATACCCATCAGCAGCGTGCTCATGATCTGCAGCCAAATCATTCGCGTGCTGGATCCGTCCACTGCTGTGAACGGGCAAACACCCGGTGCGAATCGTGGAAGCAAAGCGCAGACGGCGCCCACCGCGAAAAAGCCCAGTGCAGGTCGGAGATTCATGATCAGCCTACTAGCGCCCATCATGCCAACGCACCGGGCAAACACTTAACTCGTTGTCAAAAAGCAAACTATCAATTTGATGCGTGAGTGCGCGGTAAACTTTGGCCGCATTCCGCACGAAGCTCGCAAAAACGCTCGTGCAGTCCGCGGGAAGCAAGGGGTTGGGTAGCATAATCAGCAGGGCGACACCCGGGTTCCTCTGAGCGTTCCTCGGGTATTCCCCCATAAGTCGGCGTCGGCGAGTCATCGCGCTTTCCTGTCGTCATTGCCGCAGCACGTTTCCGACGCGTCGGGCCGTGTCGGAACGGAAGGACGACCCCGGCGTCGTTCAGCTCGGCGGCAAAAGACGACTCAGAGGTCGTTCCTCCGCACGTCTGTTGGGGTTACCCCTCAACCTGATTTGCTTTAGAGATCCCCGAGCTGCGGACGAAGGACGATCTCCTCGATCACGGTTCGGCGTGAAAGCTGGTACACATCAAAAAACGTTCGCGCTACGTCCTCCGCCGGCATGATCCGCTCCTTCGGGACTCCACTCCCCTGCCACGAAGGCGTCCACGCCGCGCCAGGGTAAACACACGAGACACGCACACCGGACGTTTTCGTTTCCTCGCGGAGCACCTTGGCCAGTCCCGATACGCCGAACTTTGCCGCACAGTAACCCGCTCCATTGGGATAGGCCTGCCGGCCTGCAATCGAGCTCATAAAGAACACGTCGCCGCTTTTCCGCTTAATCATGCCCGGCAGAAATTCCCGCGTCACCAGAAACGCACTACGAAGATTGGCCCCGATCAATTCATCGAATGCCGCCACGCTGGTTTCCGTAAAGCGCGCACCCGTGAACCTGCCTGCGTTGTTGATCAGCACATCGACGCGGCCGAATGCCTTCTTCACGGCCGCCGCCATTGCCGACACGGCGGTCGCATCGCTTACGTCAGCGGGAAACACCTGCGCGTCCGCGCCCCGTTTCACGCACTGCCGCGCAATCGCCCGGAGATTTTTCTCGTTGCGGGCGACCAGCGCCAGACGAGCGCCACGCACGTTTTCCGCAAAGACCGTCGCCAGCGCAGCGCCCAACCCCTGGGACGCCCCCGTGATCACAACCACGGGCGCTTCATTCGATTTCATTTTGGGCATGTCGGATATCCGCATTTAACTAACGTGGACTCATGGGATCGGCGGTACACATCCAAAACGCCCGGCTCAGCACACGAGCGAAGCGAAATCCATGAAGTCAGCGGAGAACCCGCCCTTCATGCCTTTGCAGATCACACTCACCGCGTCGTGCGAGTGCAGCGACTCGAGATGAGAGCAGGCGATCCGGAAGTCCCTGATTCGTTTCTCCGCGTCGAACTCGCGATACAACAGGCGCGCCGCGTCTTCGACGAACTTCAGATGCGCGCCGTTTAACTCGGCGAACGCCTGCTCGTCCTCTCGCTTCACCATGACCTGGGTTTCCGTCTGCAGCGCCTCCTGGCAAAGCGCCTGCACGTCCTCGATCCAGATTTTCTTCCCTGACGCTTCTTCCAAACTGACGCGCGCCTTGCTCCGCTGCGAGTGCGGCACGCCGTAAACACCCCGAGTGTCGCGCGCATGCTCCGTCAATTCCGCCGAACACGGGCACGCTGACGAGTAGACGAAATCGAAATGAATAAACCGGCGATACTCGCCCGATCGCGTGAGCACACCCTCGAACGCCACGTCGTAGAACTGGTAGCCCTCCAATCCGCTGCGCAGGCTTTGGTGCAGCATCGGATAGGAGAAACTCACCTTCAGCCGCGCATCCTTGCTCTTCACGTCCTTGAGGTACGCGCAGAGAATCCTGCCCATCCACTCGCCCGTGAAAACCTCGTTCTTGTGATCATAGAACGAGCGCACGATCCGGCTCATGTTGATCCCCTTGAGATCCGCTTCGAGTGAGACGGTGCCGGTGATGCTCGCCTCGAGCGTCAGGATCTCGCCCTTCTTCGTCCGGAATTTCAGCGGCAGTTTGAAATTGGAAACGCCCACTTGCTGAATGGGAACGTGTGCTCCCTGAATCGCATCGTGCGCGGCCTCCATCATGTCTGGCAGCGTCTTGCGGTACGCGTCCGTCACCGCGAACTGGGAATCGTACTGCCGGCTGATTCGCGGCGAACCACCGCTCGCGGAGCGGTGCAGGTACATCGATTTTTTAGTTTTACTCATGTCGTTTTTTGGTTTCGCGAGCGCGGCGGGTGACGATAACCGCCCGCCAGACCGAAGGGTCAGGCTTGGCTCGCGTGAAAGTTCAAGTGGAGTCCGGACCGAAGAATTCAGCGAAGTTGCGCGGTGTCTCGTACAGGCGAACACAGTGCAGCTTCCCGGCAGAAATCAGCGGGGCAATCTCGCCCCAAAACGCGATGACGAGGTTTTCGGTCGACGGAATGATCCCGCGCAGAAACTTCACCTCTTCGTTCAAGTTGTGGTGATCACACTTGTCCACGACGGCCAGGTGCAGGATCCGCTTCAACTCCGCCAG
>JBDSPT010000257.1:0-2758 GCA_039930205.1 Opitutus sp.
CGGAGGATCGATGCGACTCACCTTGCGTCCACCGTCTCACGACGGTGGCTACATTCCATGGCAGGGTTACGCCTAAGCCGGAACGAGGAATTTCGTCTGAACAGGCACGGCTCAGTCGATCGTGTAACTCTGCTCACTCTCCTGCTCCTGCTCCACTTGCGTCGTAAGCTGGACCAATCCGCGCAACGAATTGAAATGACGGCTCAGATCGAAGTCTCCCCCGAGACCGCCAATCAGTTTGTCGAACAAGTCTTTCTTGTCTGCTTTCAGCGCTTGAATCCGCTCTTCAATCGTGCCGGCCGTCACCATCCGATAAACAAACACGGTACTGGTTTGCCCGATGCGGTGAACACGATCGACCGCCTGCGCCTCAACCGCCGGATTCCACCACGGGTCGAGCAGGAAAACATAATCGGCTGCGTGCAGCGTGATGCCCGTGCCCGCCGCCTTCAACGACACCAGCATCGCCGCAGCACCGGTCGCCGTCTGAAATTGCTGGACCGGTTTTAAGCGATCGAGCGTCATGCCCGTTAGTTCGAAGAGTGGAAGCTCGGGGAAATTCAGCGTCAGCGCCTCGCGCACGCGATTGAGCAGCATCACGAATTGCGAAAAGATCACGACCTTGTGGCCACTGCCGACGACCTCCGCGAGTTTCTCAATGAGAAGATTGATCTTGCCCGAATCACGCAGCGGCGCCTTGAGCCACGGCAACATGTCGGGATCGCAGCACGTCTGGCGCAACCGGGTGAGCAACGCCAGAAATCCAAAAGACTTCTCGCGCATGGCCGCACCGACATCGTCGCCCAGACGCTCCAAACCTTCGGAGCAGATCCGCGCGTATTCGGCGCGCTGAACATCGGTGAGCGGACAGAGCAAATCCATTTCCACCTTCTGGGGCAGCTCGGTCGCCACTTCCTTCTTCGTGCGTCGCAGAATAAAAGGCGCGAGTTGCGCACGCAGTCGTTCGAGCGTGCCGACGCGATCCGAGTTCAACGCGTTTTCAAACGTGGTCCGTGAACCGAGCAGGCCTGGCAGCAAGAACCGGAAAATGCTCCAGAGATCGAGCTGACGATTCTCCAGCGGCGTACCCGTCAAAACAATGCGGTGCTGCGCCTTTACCGCGAAGCAGGTCTGCGTGACTTTCGCGTCGGGATTTTTGATGAACTGACCTTCGTCGAGCACGGCGTAACCAAAATCAAAACCCGGCAGCATCTCGCGGTGTTTCCGCAGCTGGGTGTAACTCGCCAGCCAGATGATTGGGCCCGGACGCGTGTTGAAATCGTTCCCCGTCTTCAGGACATCAACGATCAACCCCGGCTGAAACTTCGCGATCTCCTCGCGCCACACCGGCACCACGCTGGCCGGGCAAACGATCAAACAGGGCTTCGCGGCAATGGGCCGCGTCGCGAGCAGCGAGATTACCTGCAGCGTCTTCCCCAGACCCATTTCGTCCGCGAGCAATCCGTGACAGCCAACATTGCACAGGTGAGCGAGCCACTCGACACCGCGCCGTTGATAGGGCCGCAGTACCTCGGGCAGCTCCGGCGGTGCCTCCGGTTGGCCGAGGACCTTTTGGCGCCACTCTTCGATCTCGGGCGAAAGCGTGAGCTTCAGCCGGGCGTCGTTGAACAATGAGAAAACCAGGTAAGGCGAAAGCGTGCCCGAGGCGTGCGTCTCTTCGAAGTTGTCACGCCAGGCGCTGAACGATTCCCAGCGCTCGCCCGACAGCGACACGATGCCGAGATTCGGCAAGATGACCGGTGCGCCGCCTTTCTTGAGCAGCGTGTTCACTTCGGCATCCGTCAACATGCGTTCGCCCGTCCGGAAGATCCAACGCAGGTTTAGTCCCGTCACATCCGGGTTGGGCTGACCGGTGCCATCACCGCCATTGAGGCGTTCAGCCACGGCCTCGACTTCAATCGCGCGGGTACCCCTGAGCAGGTTCGTCGACTTTTCGTCCAATTCGACCGCGAACATCTTCCGCCAGGCCGGCAGCACCGTTTTAAGGAAATTCGGGATCTCAACCAGCGACTCCATCAGGTACACGCCTGTGTCTTGATGATAGTGGAAGTGGGCCTTGCGCGCGTACGACGCGAGGCCGATCAGCTTCGTGCGCTCCGTGCTGGAAACGTGGCCGTTGCCGTTGACGTGCGCCGCGGTGCCAAGTGCGGGTTGACGAGTCTTGCCGTCCGCCTCCCCCCAGTAAGCCTGGAAGGTAAGCCCTGCGGTTTTGGTCTTGAACATCAGCAGGAGCGTCCGAGCAGGGCCCGGTTGCGGTGCGGCGGGGGCTCCACCGGACGCCGCCATTCCGTTGCCGTATTTTCGGGCCAGCGGTTGCGCCGGTGAGCCGCCATGCGACGCACCGGTGCCATTACTCGTGCGGGCAGCCCGCGGGGGATCACCCGGTAACGGCGAAATTTCATCCGCCACCAGCTCTTCAATTTCGTGGAGACCCGCGACCGCCAACGCATGCGCCAGGTCTTTGTCGGTGGACGAGGAGCGGACCGCGATTCCTTCAGCCCCCCACTCGATCACGGCATACTCGTCCTTCTTGTCGATCCGACGGTGGATGATCGCGTCCTTCGCCGTCAGTTCCAGTTCCCGCACTTCCCCATCGATATAGATCTTCCGACCGTTCTCCAACTGCCCGGGGGTGAATGCGGTTTCCCAGTCGTGCTCGAGCCGGTCGAACCAGAATTCCAAGGACTGTGGAGTGTAAACGCGCTTAGGACCGTGCGACTGCATTCACGTAAAAGAG
>JBDSPT010000258.1:0-4763 GCA_039930205.1 Opitutus sp.
CGCGGCATGAAATCGATCGGGCCGTTTTTCACCTGCACGATCACGTTGTGGTGAAACCTGCCATCGAGCGGTTGGAACTCGTTGAAGCCTTGTTTCGCGCGGTCGTCCGGAACCTTGTCGTCGTACACAAACGCGCGCCACATCACGATGCCGCCAAAGGGCCCGACGGCATCCGCGAGCATGTTCGCGCCATCCGCGTGATTGCGACCATAGGCCTGCGGCCCCGGTTGACCTTCGGAGTTTGCCTTCACGAGGAACCCACCGAAATCAGGCAGGATGCGGTAGATCTCCGCGGCTTTGTCGACCCACCAGCGTTGCACGTTCGCGTCCAGGGGGTCGGCGGTTTTCAGATCACCAATTTCAAGGGGCGCGCTGTAGCGCGCCGTCAGGTAAACGCGGATACCGTAAGGTCGAAACACCCCGGCGAGCGCGGCAACTTTTTTCAGGTACTCTTCGGTGAGTACGAGCGAGTTCGCATTCACGTTGGTGAGCACAACACCATTGATGCCAATCGAGGCGTTGGCCCGGGCGTAGTCGCGGTAACGTGGACTGAGAATCTCGGGAAGTTGAAACCACTCCCAAAGTGAAAAACCCGCCGCCCCGCGTTCAACGAAGCCATTGAGATTGTCCCAATGGTTGAGCAGGCGGCGTTGGATCTTGGGTGAGCTCACCCGATTCAGGGTCTCAATCGGTTGATGGGTCTGGAGGTGACGGAGCAGGGCGAACGCACCGTACAGCACGCCTGCGTCATGGTTCGCGACCAGCATCGTCTGCTTCCGGCCTTGGACAGTGACACGTCGAAGGATGTAACCCTCGTCGCCGGCGGTTAGGAGATCGTCTTTGGTGACGAGGCCGCCGAGCTGGCTGCGGGCGTCAGCGGTCATGAGGACCAGTGCACCGTCGCGGGTGGCGGCGGGGACCACGGGGATGGTCGTTCCGAGGAGGCCTTGGAGAGCGGTGACGAGCTCGTCCTGGGCGGGCTTTAACGAGGGGCGTGGCTCGGGCACCACAATCTCGGTGATGGCTGATGAGTACGATTGGCGGAGTGCCGCGTCCTCAATCAGGTCGTAGCGCAGCCATAGCCGATAGCCGTCCTCTGCTCGACTCGATGCGGCGGACAGGAGGAGGGCGATGAGCATCGCAGTGATGCCCAAAACGGAAACTCGGGCGGCGCAAACGCCGGTCCCCGGAGTGTGGTTGAGATCACTGGTTAACCGCAGCCGTGTGTGAGCACTGAGCGCGCCGCCTAGAGTACCACAAGCACGGGTTAACAGAAGGGGCATAAGGGCGTGGACGCGCGCTGCGCGTCAAAGTTGCGGGCTAGGTGGTTGTCGCGTGTTGTCGGCGGTCCGCGAGTTCCTGCGCCATCTGCAGGGTGCGACTCTTGTTCAGTGTGCACATGGCGATCGCCGCAGCGCCACCGAGAAAGAGAAGACCAACTCCAATGCTGCTCGACGCATGGTAACCGACGATTGCGTTGGGCGCGCTCGGCGCCGTGGTGTCGTAATGCCAAAAGCCCGCCATCGTCCAGAGGAAGATCGCAGAGCCAAGCGCCAGCCCGGTTTTAAGAGCAAAGCCAATGGTGGCGAAAACGATGCCGGTGAATCGGCGTCCCGTTTGCCATTCCGAGTAGTCGGCAGCATCGGCGTACATTGCCCAAGCCACCGCGATGGTGGGCGCATAGACGAGTGAGCCGATCACGGCGAGGGCGAGCATCCCGGTCGTGTCAGTGGGCGAGAGGAGGTAATAGGCAAACGAGTTGACGGCCGCCAAAAGGAACCCGACGAAAATCACGGATTTTTTTCCGAAACGCTTCGACAGACCCGCTGACAGCATGATCACGACGATCGTCGTCGCGAAGCCGGCCATGTTGATGATGCTGTTGAACACATCAGCGACATTGGTGCCGAGGTTGTCGCGAGTGCCGTGCACCACGTAACCGAGCCACTCGAGCAAACCGCCCTGTGGGGTGGGTTCCGGCGTGGTCAGTCCCAGTTTGTTGACGAAGTCGAACATCGCCGCCTTGTCCGCAAAATGATGATACAAATTATAGTGCGCACCGCCGCGGTACGTCAGCATCGCGAAGTTGAACAGCGTGTACGCGAACAACGCGATCCAGGGCCGGTTCTTCAAGAGATCGGCAAAGTCCTGCCTGGGGGAGGATTTCACCTCGTTGACGGGCTTGATGCGCTCCCGGGTGCTCAGGAACGTGACCAGAAACAACACCAGACACAAAACGGCCCAGACCGTCATCGTCATCTGCCAGCCGTGCTGACGATCATGTCCGACGGAAAATTTCGCGACCAGCGGCAGCGTGAAGCCGCCCACGATGAACTGGGCGATGTTGACGGACACGAAGCGGAACGAGTTGAGCTTCGTTCGCTCGTTGAGATCCGCCGTCATCACGCCGCCCAACGCTGAGTACGGCATGTTGTTCATGGAGTAGAGCGTCATCAGCACGGTGTTGGTGATGCCGGCCCACGCGATCATCATGCCCATGCTCCAGCCGCGTGGCGTGGTGTAGGCGAGGACCATCACGACCGCCCAGGGAATCGCGGTCCAAAGCACCCACGGGCGGAATTTGCCCCAGCGCGTGTTGGTGCGGTCGGCGACCACGCCCATGAACGGGTCGAAAAGAGCGTCCCACAGGCGCGGCCAGAGCAAAATGGCGGCAGCGGCGCCCGCGCTGAGTCCGAACACGTCAGTGTAGAAGTTCAGTTGAAATAAAACCATCGTCATGAAGACGAAGTTCGCGGCGGCATCGCCGGCACTGTAGCCCGCTTTTTCGAGGAAACTCAGCTGGGCGTTTGGGGTGGCGGCGATGGACATGGTGAGGTGGAGGGAAATGGACCTGGGACCGACGGGCAAATACGAGAAGCAGCTACGAAATGAAGCAGAGCTGGAGGGGGTGAGCGAAGGTTGCGCGAGGAACGTGCGAATGGCGAACGACTCGTGCGCGGTGCTATTCTGACAGCCAGAGGAAGGAGGTGACCCCGCGCGGATAATAACGGCTGCCGCATGCATGTCCGCTGTCGCTGCGGATCTGATCGCACATCGCGTTTGCGCCGCAGCCGAGCGTGCGCTGCCAGTCAGCGTGGACGCGGTCCGCGGCGTGGGCGGCGGGATTCATCGCCTCCGGAAAGAGTTGCCGAATGACGTGCTGGGCGAGGGCAATCTTGCTGAACCACGTATTGGTGCTGGTGCTACTCATCTTCCAGCCACCCGTGCTGGCATCGAGACATATGCCCGGCTGCAGCGCTTGCGTCACGTGTTGCTTGAGTTGCGCAAACAGAGCCGAAAAGCGTCCGGCTGGATCGATTGCTTCCTGATAACCCAGGAAGAGCGGATAAACGAAGCCTTCAACGGCCGGCAGGATCCGGGAGCGATTGTCCTTCTCAAAAACCGCCGGAAAAAATCCAGTCCTGGTTTCGAATTTCGTGGTCAGCGTCCTCGCCAGGAGATTGGCGGTGGCGTGCGCGTCGGCTGCGGTCTTTTCATCACCCAGCGTCCTGAACGCATTTTCCAAGAGCACCCACGCGGCGAGAGTTTTGACCGCGAGGTAGAGATTGTTGCGCGCCTGACCGAGGCTGATGTCCAAGCTGTCGTACGTCGTGATCTCCGCGCCTCCGGCACACCGCGAGGAGTCGTGTTTTAAAATCCCCTCGCGCAGCCGCAGCTGAGGGTGGTCGCGTCGATGCAGGCTGTCCGCACACGCCAGCAGCGTCTTTTGCTGCTGCCGAAGCCAGGTCCCGTCGCCGGTGTGTTCGGCATAGGTCACCGCGCTGATCACCCAGTTCAACAACTGCTCCATCGTCATGTGACTGAAGCAGCCTGAAATCCCATCGCACTCATAGCTGGAACGGCCCGGCGGCGTGAAGAAGTTGTTCACGCCCATGTCGTGAGTGAACGACACGCCGAGTTGATCTTGATAAGAGTAGCGCCGGACGAAGAGATCCAGCGTGCTGCGGACCGCCCAAGGGTGCCAGGCGAGCTCGAAGAACAGATGGTCGACCGTCAGGTCGAACGTATTGATCATCCGGTATTCGCCTTCGTTCACGACCCAAAGTGGTTCGTCGTTCTTCCAGAGAAGTTGAGTCGACCCCAGGTAACTGTGAGTCGATTGGGCGATGAGGAATTTTTGATCCGGATTGAGCGAACTGCCTGCCAGTTCGTGATCGCGTTCAGCGGCCAGCTTCAGATAACGAGCATGGTGCGTGAGACCGTGATTCAGCACGTGCTCGAGATCGCGGAACACACGAGTATAAGCGTAAGACGTGGTCACGCCGGTGGTGACGTTGCCGGCGACGTAGAACCCGAGGGACAGAGGGAATCTCTTCCGCTGTCCGGCTGGCACTTTGAAAACGAGCGCCGTTTCTCCTGCAATGACGAGCAGTCCCCGGTAGTCGGAAAACTTGGGCGCCAGCACATCAAATCCCTGGCGCATCGAAATCCCGCGAGCGGGTGAGGTCCCGTATCCGAACGAGCCACCGCTCGCGAAGCCCAGCAGTGTTTTGCTCGTATCCGTGAGCGGACGCAGCGTGTTCTCGCCGTCGCCCACGCCGAAGATCAGGTCAACCGCCTGGTGGCCCTTCCGATTATCGTACTCGATCCAGCTGCTGACGACGGGCGCGAGATGAAACTGCGCGGCGGCTCTGGCGAGTCGCGCGGGATCAGGCACCTTGCCGAACGGCGAGAGCAACGAAAATGCAAAGCGAGATTCGTCGGCGCGCCAAGTGTCACTGGCCCAGCCAACGGTACGTTCG
>JBDSPT010000259.1:0-5902 GCA_039930205.1 Opitutus sp.
GGACCCGGCAATTTCTGGATCGAGAAATCCGCGCTTTCCACCTTGTTCGCGAATCTCAAAATTAACGATCATATCGACTATCGGCAGGCGGTAAATCTGCGTTATCAGGGCGTCGACTGGACGTCGCACAATATCCAGAACAACACCTCGCGGTTTCAGAATATTGTCCGGGAGCACGTCCAGAGCGTGAGTCGCGCGGTGACTTTGCAGGGCGACCTGTTCGCCAAGTACGACCTACGCTGGTTTTCGACGTCCACGCTGCTCGGGTGGCAGTACCAGTATGCGTATGGGAAGAACAATTCCGAGGCCGGCGTGCCCCTCGATCCCGCGTATGCCCGGCTCGATCTGCTTGCATGGTCGCTTGACCCGGACGGCTACTTTAGTCGGCCCCGGGAGATTACAAACCGCCGTCTCACCGTCAATGATACGGCCAGCAGCCGCAATCTGGGCACTTATGTGCAGGAGGAGCTCGGATTCTTCCAGGATCGGCTTAAGCTCAGTGGCGGCATCCGCTCCGACAAAGATCGGGAGCGCCGGGTGCGCAAGGTGAGCGGAGGCGTCAAAGCCTACACCGGCTCAGTGCTCAATTCGTGGCGTTACGGAGCAACCTTCAAAATCCTGCCGCGGCTGGTCGCTTATGGAGTGAAAAGCATTCAGAACGATGCGCCCTTCACTGGAGCCGAATACGTCGCGACCGCGTTGCCGCCGGGAGATCCCCGCCGCGACATTTTTCTCAATAAACCCAGGAGCAACGATCTCACTGAATTCGGTTTGAAGGGCGACCTGTTGGATGGCCGGGTGACCGCCACGGTCGCGTACTGGAAACTCGCGCGCACCAACAACAGCTTCTCGTTCACGTTTGATGAGGCCTTCACGAATGCACTGGGGCAGCCTGCGACTCGTGCAATCACTCGTCAGCTGTTTGCTGACGCCGAAACGTCAGGCTACGAGGTTGAGGTGTTCGGCGCGTTGACTGATCGGCTCAGCATCATTGGCAGCTATGTGGACATGGATTCACGAGAAGCCAATCCGCTTGCCTTGGGTCAGACGCGCCCCCTCCGATTTGCGCCCGAGTGGAATTTCAACCTCTTTCTGAAGTACAGCCTTCGGGATAGCAGAGGTCACGGCTGGGCACTCAAGGGTGGCACGAACTGGATCGGACCGGTGACGCTTCAGATCGTGAACGGCGAGTCCAGCCCGCTGTCGCCAGGCGGCCGATACCGGCTGCCAAAAAACCAGCATACGTTCGATCTGGGTGCAGGCTACGCCTGGTCCCGCTACGAACTGGACCTGTTCTGCTCCAACGTGGGGAGCGACTACTTTTACGTCACCCGTTCGAATCCGCTCCGGACTTTCCGTGCGACATTCACCGCGAAGTTTTAATCGCGTGCCCACCCCCTGCCAAAGTCACACTGGAATGCGCCGGCCATGTTTCCGAATCGTTTGACCCTCATGCGCGCTGGTGGTTGGTCAGCCTTGAGCGCGCTACTCTGGCTGTCGGTCTTGACTGCGGCGTCGGCGCGCGGATCCACCGCTCTGCCGGTTGCCACGGGCCAAATCGCTCCTCCGGGGCCTGTGCCCGGCGTCGTGATCGATTCAACCAAGAATCCAGATACTGAGTACATTGGTTCGCCCTCGATCGTGATTCTGTCGAACGGGGATTATGTGGTCTCGCATGATTGGTTTGGGCCGGGCACAACGAACGATCGCTCGACAGTCTTCCGATCAACGGATCGCGGCGTGACCTGGAGCGAAATTGCCGAATTGCAGGGGCAGTGGTGGTCCACGCTCTTCACGCATCGCGGTGGGTTGTATATCCTGGGCGTGTCCCGTGAGTACGGGGATGTGGTGATTCGACGTTCGAACGACGGGGGTCGCAGTTGGACGACGCCCACCGATGAGAAGTCGGGCCGTTTGTTTCGCGGTAGTTTTCATTGCGCGCCGGTTCCGGTGGTTTTGCACCAGGGAAGGCTTTGGCGCGCATTCGAGGAAAAGGTGGGCGACGGGGGCTGGCCGCGTCATTTCCACTCATTGATGACGTCCGTCCCGGAAGATGCCGACCTGCTGGTTGCGTCTAACTGGCAGCGTTCGAATGCCCTGCCATTCGAAATCAGCTGGATCAACGCGAAGTGTCCGGGCTGGCTTGAAGGCAACGCCGTGGTCACGCCCGAGGGCAAGCTCGTCAATCTGCTCCGGATGCACACTGAGCCGGGCCCCGACGATCGCTACGAGCTGACAGGAGGCGGGAGGAACATTCCGCGCACCGAGACGGCTGCCGTGGTCCAGGTGTCCCGTGACGGGCGAACGCAGTCGTTCGATCCCGGGAGCGGCTTTGTTCATTTCCCCGGATCCGCTTCCAAGTTCACGATCCGGTTCGATCCCGGGTCGCACCGGTACTGGTCGCTCGTTCAGAAGATTACGAATCCATACTCTGGTTACGACTGGGCTCTCAGTCCGTACCATCAGCGGAACGTTCTGATGTTAACGTCGTCCGCCGATCTCAAGACCTGGCGGGAGGAATATGTCGTGTTGCGGTTTCGAGAAGGCCACGCGCTGCGTTCCGATGCGGGCGTCGGGTTTCAGTACGTGGACTGGCAGTTTGACGGTGATGACCTCGCCGTCGTGTGTCGGACCGCGTGGGGCGGCCACAGTTATCACGATGCGAATTTTCTGACATTTCACCGCCTGAAGAACTTCCGCGCGCTGAAGTTCGCCGATTCCCCGGCCGATCTTGGACTCAACCAGCCGTGAACGCTTTGTCGTTCGGTGGGCTCAGCGGGCTGCTCGTCGCGAGTTTGGCTCCAATCAGCGTCTACGCTGCGACCCGCATGGAAAAACAACTGACGTTCGCGCCAAAGCACCACGATCTCGATAACAACGACAATTTCTCGCCGGACGATCGCTGGCTGGTGTTCGATACGCGCGACGAACAGACGGCGATCAGCGGTAACGCCGTGATCGGCCGCGTTTTTCTCGAGAGCGGGAAAGAGGCTGAGCTCTACCGCGAGCCTCATGCCCGGCCATGGGGACCCGGAGTGGGGGCAGCGAGCGTCAACCCGCGGGACGGCAGCGTTGTCTTCATTCGCGGACTTCCATCGGCGACTCAGCAACGGCCGTACGGGATGTGGAGGCGCGGAGGTGCTTGTCTCCCGGCGAAAGAGCCGGGCGATCTGGTACAACTCGACGCGCGTGATGTCATCGCGCCCTTTACTCCGGGTGCGCTTCGCGGCGGCACGCATCGCCACGAGTGGAGCGCAGACGGACAATGGATCGGGTTTACTTATAATGACGCCCTCCTGGCGGAGATCGAGGAGCGCACCGGAGAAAGGGTAAACCTTCGGACGGTCGGGGTTGCTACGCGGATCGGTGGCCCGGTTAGCGTTCCCAGCGGACGGGAAAATCAGAACGGGGAACTATTTTCCGCCGTGGTCGTGCGGGTCGTCCCGAATCCCCGGCCGGGTTCTGATGAAATCAGCAAGGCGTTCGAGGACGCGTGGGTCGGCACAAACGGATATCGAAAACCCGATGGAGCTTGGCAAAAACGAGCGCGGGCCTTTCTCGGCACTGTTCGTACCGCCGACGGACGCGAAGTGACCGAGGTATTCGTCGTCGACATACCCGACAAGATCAACGTCGCCTCTGCGGGCGAGCCGCTGGAAGGCACCCCCACCACAATGCCGGGTCCGCCACGAGGGTGTATCCAACGGCGCCTCACGTACACCGAGGAGCGTCAATTCCCCGGTGTGGCGCTTGAGCCACGGCATTGGGTTCGTTCTTCGCCGGATGGAGCGCAAATCGTCTTTCTCGCCAAGGATGACAGCGGAGTGGTTCAGGGGTGGTTCGTAAATTCAGCGAATGGAGTGGTCGTTCAGGTCACCCATCACGCGAGGTCGGTTCAGAGTTGTGTCCGTTGGAGTTCAGACGGTTCGCAGCTTCTGTACGTTGGCGAAGGTTCGCTGATGATCTGCGATGCCCGAACGGGTACTGAGGCGTTCGGGAAGGCGCGAGCGCTGACGGGACCTTCGGCGACACCACCGGAGAATCCCGTCTGGTCCCACGACGGACGCGTCATCGCGTTTAATCGGCGCGTCGAGGGTTGGAAGCAAATCTTCACCGTCGGCACCGACTAGAATTGTGGGACCGTCACTGAAATTTTTCGCGGGGTTGTGGACGCTCCGGGATTATCTCGTGGATGGACGGATTTGGACACTTGCCGACAAGTTCGCCGAGGTGAAACGGCGCGGCTTCAGCGGTATTGGGGGGCGCTTCGACCCTGATGCACCGGCGCTCTGCGCGGAGTATGCGTTGGACTACATTCTGTATATCGATGCGGATGCCCATGACTACGAAGAGCAGCTTCGGCGCGCGTTGGACTGGATGCCTCGTCGCATCAACGTGCAGCTTTGTGATCATGATACGACACCGGAACAGGCGTTGGCGGTGTGGATTAAAATGGAGGCACTCGCGCTTGAGCTCGGACTGGACATCGATCTGGAACTGCACCGTGACACGGCCACCGAAACTCCAGAGAAGGCGTACGCGATCGCGGCCTTGTTTCTGCAGGCGACGGGCCGGCCCATCCGCTTCGGGCTGGATTTTTCTCACTTTGCGGTGACGAAACACCTGGTGCCGCCTTATGCGGCCCGCTTGCTGGATCATCCGGAACTATTTTCATCGGTACGCCAGCTGCATCTGCGTCCTTTCAATGGGCATCACGCGCAAGTGCCAGCCACGAACGGTCAGGGAGTTCTCTCCGCGGAGATGTGTCCTTACCTCGAGTTCATTGAGGTACTTTTCAAGACCGTGATGAAGACCGCGAAACAGCAGGACGTGTTCTACGCGTGTCCGGAAAACGGCCCCAAGGACCACGGTGGCTATGCACTGGCTTGCTTCCCCGACCCCTGGCTTGATGCGATTCGCGTTCGCGACGAAGTCGCGGCGCTTTGGATCAGGCAGGGCGGCACGCTTGGCTGAATGCATCGTCTGGCTTCCATCTCCGAAAACGGTGACGGCTCCAAGCCCATGCCTTCGAACCATCGGTCGACGCCGACGCGCTTCTGCGAAACACGCGGTCACAACTGCCCCGCGGCGATCAGCACGTGTGCGACGGGCATCGTTAGTTTTGACGATAACAATGACGGCAGGGGCGTGCTAGAATCTATGCGCTAATGATGCATCGTTACAACTGATACAGAGCAGTCTGCCTTCAGCCGATTGTTTCTTGCCGAAGTCAAAACTGTCTAAACCGTGCAGGCGCGATCCGGAATGATATCACCCAATTTTGAAAAGCTGTGCCGGTCCATGCGTCGCGGGCCACGCTTCACGTCCGGCACCGCAACCCGTTTTGCACCACACCCTACCAACTCCAAAGCGGAACGTACACCCCATGATACATCGTCTCATACTTAAACGCGCGAAATGGCAGGTCACGCTGGTCCTCCTTGCCACCTGTTGCGTAACCCCAGCGGGACTCACGGCCCAAGCCTCCTCCGCCACACGGGCGACTCGCGACCCCTTAGTCTCCGAGGATGAGGTAATTCAACTCTCGCCGTTTGTCGTTTCGTCCGAGGAGGATCGCGGTTACCGCGCGACTTCCACACTCGCGGGCACCCGCATCCGCACCGACCTGAAGGACGTGGGCTCCGCGCTGTCGGTCATCACGACCCAATTCCTTAAAGACACGGGAGCGCGTAATTCGGAAGACCTGCTCGTGTACACGACGGGCACGGAGGTCGCTGGAGTTGGCGGCAATTTTTCCAGTGTCACCGGTCAGGGACAAACCACCCTTAACGACGCGCAGACGCTTCTGCGCCCCAACACACAGAACCGGATTCGTGGTCTGCGTGGAGCAGACAACGCCCGCGATTTTTTCCTGACCGATATCCCGTGGGACTCCTACAAC
>JBDSPT010000260.1:0-8972 GCA_039930205.1 Opitutus sp.
TGGGCAGAACCTAAATCGCGATCAACCGGAGTCGAGTTCGAAGCCACGAATCAGGCTTTTCCCCGAGAACACCTGATGGAAAACACGCGCGTCTGCCGGTGCGCGCCCGCTGCATCCAAATCCGCAGCACGCGGCTTAAGCCGCTTTCCGCGAGCTGGGTTCCGCCATTCTCCGACCCTCGGATTCTGCAGCGGCTCGTCGCAAACAAAGCTGCCGTAGCGACAACAAGACCTGGAGCACGGCAGCCACTCGAAACGGCCAGGGCGACCAACCCGTGATCAATGGAATCAAAGACAACGGCGGCAACAAGGCCATGATGCGCTCCCACCAACGCGGAGCCGGTTGCGAATCAGGCCGGCGCCACAGGCGATCGATGCCGATGGCGAGATAAGCCCCCAGTGCCGCGAGCGCCCAAGTCCATTCAGGTTCAATGATCTCCGGCCAAAGAATGTAGACCCCGATTCCACCAAGCAACGCAGTCAGCGCATCTCCCCAATGATCCAATCGTCGCCCCATTTCGCTCTCGGCATTCCACCACCGGGCCAGAACTCCATCGACTTCATCGGTCGCCATCGCGACGACCACCAGGACGAAAAACCCCAACCTCGAATTCGAGTGCGCAGCCCCAAGGATCGCAGGCGCGAGCGCAATCCGCAGACTGCTCAGAAGGTTAGGCAGGTAAGGTGGAGACCGCACGGTGAGGGTTCGCCACAGTCAGCCTAGAGCAGTTCGAGTTCCCACGTGAAGGCACCCGCATCCGCCACGATCCACGCGAAGCTCGCAGGCGCTCCGCGATTTGGGCGGGTGATACATCCAGGATTCAGCCAGCGCACCGCCCCCACCATTTCGTCACGAGGCACGTGAGTATGTCCGTGTAACACCGCCTGGCTTCCCTTTGGCACGCGACTCGGCGGTATATGCGTCAGGAAAAACTTTACCCCACCCCGTTTGAGTTCGAGCGAGATCGGCCATTCATCCGCATCAC
Source organism: Opitutus sp. (assembly GCA_039930205.1). Taxonomy (GTDB): domain Bacteria; phylum Verrucomicrobiota; class Verrucomicrobiia; order Opitutales; family Opitutaceae; genus Opitutus. Next base: position 986 of record JBDSPT010000260.1, read on the forward strand.
AGTTCCCCATCACCACGCGCAGCGGACGACCTAATTTCTCAAATTCCCGCAGGGTTTCCGGATCGCACACATCTCCGAGATGCCAGATCTCCTCTGCGCGTTCGAGCCGTTGCGGCAACGTGGGCGGGAATCGATCATGAGTATCGGAAATGACGGCGATGCGCATCGGCGGTGGGAAGCTAATCTCTCGGCGTGATGGACGTTGGCAAACTTCTCCCTCAGATCGCCAACGTCCAAACGAAGTTCTAAAGCAAATTAAGCAATGGTGGGGCCACGCCCGTGAGGGCGCGGACTGGCACGTCCCTGAGCCAAAAGATCCGAGCTCTCACGAGCGTGGCCACCTCTTTTGTTAAAATGCGGTAGATCACCACCCGGGCACCCACGTTCGAAAAAGCAATCCGATCATGCCACTGGCGATCACAATGGTGATCACCGGAATCCTGAAGCGCGTGAGTCCAACAAAGGCGGCGATCGCAACCAGCAGAGCGAACCCGTCAAGCGCACCACCAGGCCAAACCGTCTGTTGGCAAAACCAGACGGCGAGATTCAACACCACTCCCACCACTGCAGCTGTGACCGCCGCCAGCGCAGAATTGAGCCGGGCAATTCGCCGCAGGCGTTCCATGTGCGGTGCTCCAAGCAAAATCCACAAAAAGCACGGGACGAACGTCGTCCAAGTCGTGATTGCCGCACCAAGCGTCGCAGCCCAGATCGGCTGAAGACCGCCGGGATGGTTCCACCCGCCGAGAAATCCGACGAACTGCACCACCATGATGAGCGGTCCCGGCGTCGTTTCCGCGAGTCCCAGTCCGTCCAGCATTTGTGGCGCGCTCAGCCATGATTGCTGCCCGACCGCATGCTGCGCGACGTAGGGAAGAACCGCATACGCGCCGCCAAACGTGACCATCGCCGCCTTGCTGAAGAACATGCCTTCCCGCACCAATGTGCTCCTCCATCCCTGCGTCAGCCCCGCGACCAAGATCGGCGCGGCCCACAGCACCGCGCACGTTACGCAGACCTTCGCGGCCCGACCCCACCCCGTCTCGTTACGCCTCGGGTCAAGCCGGGTCATCTCCGGCGATATCGCCTCCTCGGCGGGGCGCGTGCCGCGGTGCGCAAACCAACCAATCAGTGCGGCGCCCGCAATGATGAGCGGGAAAGGAACGCGCAAAAGATAGATTAGCCCAAACGCGATCGCCGCCAACGCCCACATCCACGCCGTCTTGAGCGCACGCCGTCCGATCTTGATTACGGCAGCCGCGACAATCGCCGTCACCGCCGGTTTCAATCCGTAGAAAATCGCGGCCACCCAAGGCAAATTGCCGTGGACGACATAAACGTAGCTGAACCCCCACAGCAGCACCGCCGCCGGCAGCACGAACAAAACTCCCGCTACGATGCCACCCCACGTCCGGTGAAGCAGCCAACCGCAGTAGATCGCGAGTTGAGTGGCTTCAGGGCCCGGCAGCAGCATGCAAAAATTCAAGGCGTGCAGGAACCGCTCCTCGCCTATCCAGCGCTTCCGGTCGACCAGCTCGGTGTGCATGATCGCAATCTGACCCGCGGGGCCACCAAAGCTGATAAACCCGAGCTTGAGCCAAAAGCGCAGGGCTTCACCGAAACTTGGATCACGAGTATCCACAATTCTAACGCTCAGCGTCGACGTGATGAGTTGAGCAGCGGCGAGGCAAAAAAGCTAACGGTCGGACGATGTGACGCCCAGTCGCGCCATCGCTTTACTCGTCAGCGCGGCGAATGCTCGAACACTCTGCTCCAGGTGCTCTTCTTTCGTGTCCTCGATTTTGTTGTGACTGATGCCGTGCAGGCTCTGCACGAACATCATGACGGTGGGAATGCCGCCACCGCACATCTCGGCCGCGTCATGCAGCGGACCCGAGGGCAGCCGGAGTGACTCACCGCATGTCTCCTTGATGGCGTCGTCACAAAGCTGGATGAGCTCGGGATCGAACAATCGCGGATCGATCCGCCACAAACGATCCCAACTTACACTCACCTGTCCGTCGCGGGCGAAACGCTCGCTCGCCAATCGAGCCGCCCGCAGCATCTCAGCCAGGGCAGCCGCATCAAGATGGCGTTGATCCAGCGTGATTCGGCAGTCCTCGACCACGCTCGTGACGATGCCCGGCTTTGTCGTGCAGGAGCCGATGGTGCACACGCCGCCGTACAGCTCGGCGATGCGATAAATCTCCAAGCTCATTTTCGCCGCCGCCAGCAACGCGTCCTTCCGACGGTTCATCGGCGTGCTCCCGGAATGAGCGGCCTGCCCGTGGAACGTGATCGCGTGGCGCTCGACGCCGAACGTCCCCAGCACGGCGCCCAGCGGCAGTCCCTGGTCCAGCAGCACCGGCCCTTGCTCGATGTGCAGCTCGAGGTACGTCGCCGCGTTCTTCAACTCCACCGCACTCTCGCCGGCTCGCTCGAGATCGACGCCGATTGCCTTCAGCGCATCAGGTAAACTGATACCGTCGCGATCCTGCAACCCGCGCGCCTCCGCCATGCTCAAACTACCGGAGCAGGCAGAGGAGCCATACAAACTCCTGCCGAAACGCGCACCCTCTTCATCAGCCCAATCGACCAGACGAAGCGTGACCGGCGGGCGACCCTCGGATCGAGCGGCGACGTCGCGCATGATTTCGAGTCCGGCGAGAACGTTGAGCGAACCGTCGAGCCAACCTCCGTTGGGCACGGAATCGAGATGACCACCGATGATCACGGTCTTTTTGGCCACGCCCTGCAGCGTCGCCCACAGATTCCCCGCGGCATCCCGGTGCACCTCCACCGGCAAGGTCGCGAGTTTTTCGCGAAACCAGCTTCGGGCCGCGCTCCAGGTGGGAGTGAAGGCCACGCGTTGCGCGCCAGCCTCATCTCCAGTAAGCGCTCTCAGTTCCTTGAGCTCAGCGATCGTTCGTTTCGGATCCAGAGTACGGGTCATGTTTTAAATTGGACGCGTTTTGCGACTTGGAAAGTAGTGCGGCGAACACCACATTCAATCAGGCAATTTCTCGACGGTTCCTCGACCGCGCCTTTCAACGGCTTCCGTCCTTCGCTTCCTCGCACGGCTTTTGCTCTAATCGCAGTTTAACTCGTCCCCCTTATGCCAACGCTTGCCACCACGGTCGACGGTCTGAAGTTGCCCAATCCCTTCATCATCGGCTCTGGTCCTCCCGGCACCAACTTGAGCGTGATCAGCCGCGCGTTTCGCGAAGGCTGGGGCGCGGTGATTGCGAAAACGGTGAGCCTCGACGCGTCAAAAGTGATCAACGTTTCGCCGCGCTATGCGAAACTTCACTCCACCAACGGCGAAGTCATTGGCTGGGAAAACATCGAGCTCATCAGCGACCGGCCGTTCAGCATCTGGCTCGACGAGTTTAAAAAATGCAAAGACCTCCATCCGGAGGGCGTTTTGATCGCCTCCATCATGGAGGAATATCGGAAGGATGCCTGGATTGAGATCGTCGAGCGCTGTCAAAACGCCGGCGTCGACGCGTTCGAACTCAACTTCTCCTGCCCGCATGGATTGCCTGAACGGAAAATGGGCGCCGCCATGGGACAAGATCCCGTGATCCTGGAAGAGGTTTGTGGTTGGGTAAAATCCGCGGCAAAGAAGCCGTTCTGGGCAAAGATGACCCCTAACATCACGCACATCGAGGATCCCTCGCGCGCCGCATTTCGGGGCGGAGCGGATGGCATCAGCGCGATCAATACAATCCGCAGTGTGATGGGCGTGAATTTGGAAACGCTCCGGCCCGAACCGACCGTGGAAGGCTACACCACGCCAGGCGGATACTCGAGCCGAGCCGTGAAACCCATCGCGCTTCGGATGTGCATGGAGATCGCCCAACTGGTGCGCAGCGAGTTTCCCGGTCGCTCGCTCTCCGGATTGGGCGGGATCGAAAGTGGCGGGGACGCGGCGCAGTTCATTCTCCTCGGCTCCGATACCGTTCAGGTGTGCACCGGCGTCATGAAGGGCGGCTACGAATGCGTGAAGCCCATGTGCGACGAGTTGCTGGCATTCATGGCCACGCACAAGTTCGAGCACCTGGCCGATTTCAAGGGCAAGAGCCTGGACTACTTTACGACCCACGCAGATCTCGTCGTGAAACAAACCGCACGCAAGGCCGCGCAGAAAGCCGCAGCGGCCGCCGCCGCGACCAAGGTCGTCAAGAGCGATGGCGAATGGACGGGCGACGATTTCGTGAAACAGTCCGATGCGCTGTCGCGCGGCTGAAGCACGCTCCACGCGAACACCGGCAGGATGGTATCCACATTGTCATGGCACTTCTGATCAAGGGAGGTGAAATCATCACCGCCGATTCGCGGTTCGTCGCGGACATCTACTGCGAGAACGAGACGATCACACGAATCGATCGCGACATCCCTGCGGCCGCCGGCGTGCGGGTGGTTGAAGCCTCCGGCAAATATGTCTTCCCGGGGTTCATCGACCCACACGTCCATATCTACCTTCCCTTCATGGGAACACTCGCGAAAGACGACTACATCTCCGGCAGTCAGGCGGCGCTGATCGGTGGAACCACCACCCTGATTGAGATGTGTTGTCCGGCGCGAAAAGATGACGCGCTCGCGGCCTTTGAGCTTTGGATGTCCCACGCGGCCGGAAAATCTGCGTGCGATTTCACGTTCCACATGGGCGTAACGAAGTTCGACGCGAACACGGACGCTCAACTTCGCGAAATCGTGCAACGCGGAATCAGTTCATTCAAAATCTTCCTGGCGTACAAAGGGGCGTTCGGCATCGACGATACCGAACTCTATCAAACGCTGAAGCTCGCGAAGGAACTGGGCGTGGTCGTGACAGCTCACTGCGAAAACGAGACCCTGATTGCGGAGCGGTCCAAGGAACTCCTTGCGGCAGGAAAAAGCGATCCGGCACAGCATCACGAAAGCCGACCTCCTCGCGTCGAAGCGGAAGGCGTTCATCACCTGATGACATTTGCGGAGCTGACGGGCGCTGCGACTTACATTGTCCATCTCAGTTGCGAAGAGGCATTGCGCGAGGCCATCGCCGCTCGCCAGCGAGGTGTCCGCGTCGGCATCGAAACCCTCATTCAGTATCTCGTCCTCGATAAGAGTTACGCCGAGCGCCCTGACTTCGAGGGCGCGAAGTTCGTGATGTCCCCGCCGCTCCGCGACGTCAGAAATCAACGTATCCTTTGGGACGCTTTGCGGGATGGGTTGGTCAACACGGTCGCGACCGATCACGCGCCGTTCGATTTCGCGAAGCAAAAGACCATGGGGCGCGATGACTTCACGAAGATCCCCAATGGGATTCCTTCACTGGAAGAGCGCATCAATCTTCTGTACACCTATGGAGTGAAGGCCGGACGGATCGATCTCCACACGCTCGTGAACATCGCGAGCACGCAGGTCGCGAAGCAGTTCGATCTATTCCCGCGCAAGGGCTCGATTCAACTCGGAGCGGATGCCGATCTGGTCGTGTACGATCCGTCGTACCGCGGCACGATCTCTGCATCCACGCATCACATGAACCTGGACTACAGCGCGTTTGAAGGCTGGCCGATCGAAGGCCGACCGAGCGTGGTCACGGTTCGCGGCGAAGTCGCCGTAGAGGACGGTCGATTCACAGGTTCGATCGGCCGCGGTCAGTTCCTGCGGAGGACGCCGAGTCGATTCTGAGGAACTCACCAACGTGATGTTTCAGTCCGTCCGCCCGCCCAACTGCCGCGTCAGCCATCAAGCGCGCACCGAATTGGAGCGGATTTCGCTCGAGCTTCACCCCTGATGCGTGGTCGTTCGCTCACACCCAATCCGGCTCCGGTCGACAACAAGTTCGAACAGTCGAAGCTCTACAACGCGGACCTGGCCCCGGTCCCGTTCGGTCAACGGACGTGGCGACTCGGGAGCATCGCGGCGCTCTGGATCTCCATGTCGGCATGCATCCCGACCTACATGCTCGCCTCGTCATTGATCGAGGGCGGAATGAATTGGTGGCAGGCGGTACTCACAATTTTTCTGGGCAACGCGATCGTCGTAATTCCGATGATCCTGAACGCCCACGCCGGCACGAAGTACGGTATCCCCTTCCCCGTTTTTTGCCGCGCTTCCTTCGGTACGACCGGCGCCAACATTCCCGCGTTGCTTCGCGCCTTCGTCGCGTGCGGCTGGTTTGGCATCCAGACGTGGATCGGCGGTAACGCGATCTACAAGATTGCCGGCGTGTTTTTCCCTGCGATTTTGGACGGCAGCGTTCTGCCCATCCTTGGAATTTCTGCCGCTCAGACCGGGTGCTTCCTGCTGTTTTGGGCGATCAACATGTGGGTTGTTTTCAAAGGCATCGATTCGATCCGCCTCCTGCTGAATATCAAAGCTCCGCTCCTGATCGTGCTCGGCCTGCTGCTCCTCGCGTGGGCCTACCGACATGCTGGAGGTTTTGGCCCCATCCTTTCGCAGCCCTCAGCTTTTGCTGAGGGTCACGCCAAAGCTGGCCAATTCTGGTCCTTCTTTTTCCCCGCGCTGACCGGCATGATCGGCTTTTGGGCCACGCTTTCGCTCAACATCCCGGACTTCACCCGGTACGCCGTCTCACAGCGTGATCAGGTCCTGGGACAGGCGCTTGGTCTGCCACTCACGATGGCGCTGTATTCATTTATCGGTGTCGCAGTCACGTCTGCGACCACGATCATCTATGGCACCACCATTTGGGATCCCGTTGATCTGCTCACGCGCTTCGAAAATCCCACGGTGCTGGTAATCGCAATGCTCGCTCTGTGTATCGCAACGCTGGCCACGAATATCGCAGCCAACGTCGTGTCCCCGGCAAATGATTTCGCCAATCTCTCACCCGCGAAAATCTCATTCCGCGTCGGCGGCCTGCTCACGGGCATAATTGGAATCGTCATCATGCCATGGAAACTCGTCGCCGATCCCACGGGTTACATTTTCACCTGGTTGATCGGCTACAGTGCTCTCCTCGGTCCGATCGGAGGGATTCTGATCGCCGATTACTATGTGTGGCGGAAGACGAACCTATCTTTGCCCGCTCTTTATTCCGGCAACGGGGAATACCGCTACACCGGCGGGGTCAGCTGGGTGGCGATCATTGCGCTGACGGCAGGCGCGCTGCCCAGTTTGCCCGGATTCCTCGCCACCGTGCATCTTCTCGATCCACAGCACGTGCCGGCTGGGTTGCTCGGCCTCTACAGCTACGCGTGGTTTATTGGCTTCGGCGTGGCGTTCGCTGTCTACCTCATTCTACGCAAAACGTTTCCCCAACTCTAGTGCGGTCGAAGCGCGAATCGTGGTGCAACCCATCTCGACCGATGCTCGCTTAATGCTCTTCCGATGAAATCCATCCCTCTACCCCAAACTTCCCATACCCCTCAGCCATACACCGGACCCTCTGCTGATGAGGTGCTGCGACTCCGCAAACAGTATCTGAACCCCGGGCTATTTCTGTACTACAAGCAGCCGATCATGATCGTCGAAGGAAAGATGCAGTACGTCTGGGACGAAAAAGGGAAGCGGTACCTCGACGGACTCGGCGGCATCGTCACCGTCAGCGTAGGTCACTGTCACCCGCACGTCGTCGCGGCGGCGAATCGGCAGAATGAGATCATCCAACACTCCACGACGATCTACCTGCAGCCCAACATTGCGCTCTATGCCGAGAAGTTGGCGTCGAAGATGCCGGGCGATCTTAAGGTCTGCTATTTCGTTAACTCCGGCTCTGAGGCCAACGACCTCGCACTGCTCATGGCCCGGTTGTACACCAACAACTACGACGTCATCGCGCTGAGGAACGCCTATCACGGCGGTAATGCTTCCGGCATGGCGGTGACAGCTCACAGTAATTGGAAATTCAACACGCCGCACTCGTTCGGCGTTCACCACGCGGTAGCGCCCTACCCTTATCGCGGCGCTTATCCTCACGATGATCCGGATGCAGGTCGCAAATATGCGGACGACGTCAAGTCACTGATCGACTACG
>JBDSPT010000261.1:0-7076 GCA_039930205.1 Opitutus sp.
GCGCGGAATTTTTGACGTCGAGGTTACCGGTCGGTTCGTCGGCCAGATCCTCCCGCGCGCGGCACAGGGCAAAGGCCATCAGCGAGACTGTGAAAAACGCCGCGCCGTGACTCATGCTGACGTTGACCGACTGATAGTACATGAGCGAACTCGCCGACCAGACGAGCACGACACCCGAAAGCGCCGCAAACCGATCTCCCGTCCAACTTGTCAACGTTCGAACGGCCAACCCAAGTGCGAGCAAACCCAGCGCACTGTGACCCAGCTGGATCGAATACTGATAGACCGGATTGAAGCCGTCATTCGCGTAAGTCCATACCCCGGCGCTCCGGCCCAAAGTCACGATTAAATCAGCGATCAAAAAGAAAGGTATCGTGAGCAGAGCCCAGCCGACGCCGTACTTGTTCGGAATTCTTCCGACGCGCGTGGCAGGTAATGAGAGCGCGGATGCTCGATACGCCGGATCCAGCGTGTTGCACTGTTCGAGGTCATTTCGAAAATCCCAATCTCCATCGACCATCACTGAGCGAAGCCAGAGATAGTTAAACGTGTTGTCGTAGCCTCGCAACGCGCTCCGGACGGGGATCTCCGCGAGCTGCGAAACACAAAGAGCGATCGCAACCACCGCACAGACGGCAATCCACCACCCCAGCAGTTTCCGTTCGCCCGCTGTCGGATTATCCGACGAAGAGGCCATCGCGCATCGGCCGAACACTGTCGCAGCGGTTCGCAATATCCGGATTGTGGGTCACAAGGACCACCGCCTGGCCGTTCTCTTTCGCCAGATGCGTCAACAAATCGAATACCAGCGCGGAATTTTTGACGTCGAGGTTACCGGTCGGTTCGTCGGCCAGAATGATCGCCGGCTCGTTCGCGAGTGCTCGCGCGATGGCGACACGCTGCTGTTCACCACCCGACAACTGCGTGCCCAACCGATGCGTTTTCTCTCCCAGTCCCACCGACGTAAGTAAGGAATGCGCCCGATCGGACATCTGTTCCTGACTCAGTTTTCCGAGCTTGCGCATCGGCATCATCACGTTCTCGAGCGCGCTGAATTCCTGCATCAGGAAGTGAAACTGAAAAACGAACCCGATGTGAGCGCATCGCGCCGCCGTGCGGTCGAGATCACTGCTGTTCGACATCAGCTGGCCGTTGATCCAGATGTCCCCCTCCTCCTGCCGATCGAGCAATCCCAGCAGGTAAAGCAGGGTGGACTTGCCACATCCTGACGGGCCGACGATCGCGTAAACCTGTCCACGATGAGCATCGAACGAAACGCCTCTCAAAACATGCACGCGGCCTTCGTCTCGGCCGAGGTAACGGTGAATACTGCTGCAGCGAAGCGCGATATCGGGAGAAAGATCAGCCATGGTCGCGCAGTTATTGGGCGGTGCCGCGGATGACGTCACCGGGCTCAAGCTGAGCCGCGCGTCGAGCCGGAACCAGACTGGCAATCATGACCATCAATACCGCGGTAAGAACGGCTGAAACGTAGTGCCAGACCGACCACGCAACGATGAACGTGTCCGTCGCAAAAATTCCCCGAATTCGAATCGGCATCTGCGAAACGCCGTACGTGATTGCTGCTCCGAGCAAACATCCGGCGACCGTCCCGATGCCCAGCACGATGATCGCCTGCCAGAGAAAGATCTGCGAGATGTCCTTTCTCGTGTAGCCCATCGACCGCAGAATCGCGATCTCCTTGGTCTTCTCCATGACGATCATCGCGAGCGTGTTGAACATCGCGAGACCGGCAATCAGCGTAAACACTGACACCGTAATGGCAGACGAAATACGGAGGGCGCGGAAAACTTCCAGCCACGTTTTCTCGCGAACCTGCCACGGTCGCGCCGCATGTTTCAGCACCTCTTCCACCTGCCCGGCCTCTTCCATCGCCCGATCCTTATCCACCAGATTCAATTGGATGAACGATGCGCCAGTCGGCTTTTTGAGCAGTGAACGAGCTTCGCTGATATGAAGATAAATCCGCATCCGATCGATATCGCTGACGCCTGTTTCATAAATTGCGCTGACCCGATAGCGGCGCTGCTGACTGAGCGTTTCCAGCACGAAGGAATCGCCGACGGAGAGCTGCATGCGCGTAGCCATCTCACGTCCGAGCAGTGCGCCCGAGGGAGTTCCCCTGAATACCGCCGGATCGCCCAGCACAATCTGGCTTTCGAGATCGGATACTTTGGTGTGGTCCTCGTAATTGATCCCGAAAACCCGAATGGAATCGCTGCCGAAGGCACTGCGAATCGTCACGGGACCTGTGAGCACCGCTGAGATCGCGGAAATATTTGGGAAGTTACGCAAAGCATCGGTGACGAGCTTTGGTTCCTCCACGCCCTCGATATACTTACGCCCCTCTTTCTGGCGGATCATGAACTCGGAACCCTCGTTGCCTGCAGCCATACTGCGCAGCGTGTCCTGGATCTTGTCCTTGATCTGAATCGCGCCGTCGGTTCCGAGGATCGTCTTGATGAAGAACTGCTCAAATCCGCTGGTCGTCGCTTGAGTCACGACAAACAAACCGACGCCGAGGATGATGCACGACAAGCTCATCAACATGGCGCGTTTCTTTGCGGTGAGAAAGCGATACGCGATGCGCAGATTGGGCGACATACCGGTGGAGCAGCGCGACGCCGCTTACTTGCTCGTCACAACGGACGTGCGAACGCTCTCTCCATTACGGAATTGATCGAGCTGATCAACGATGACGAGGTCCCCCGCTTTGAGGCCTTTGAGCACTTCCACTTTCGTTAAACTTACGTAGCCAAGTTCAATGGTCCTAAGTCGAACCTTCCCTTTTTCAACCACGTACACACTGCTGCCGAAGAGAGCGCGTCGCGGGATGTTCGCCGGCGACATACGCTCACCGACAATGATGCTCACTTCGCCCGTGATTCCCGGGATGAGCTTCTGCGGTTCGATCTTTACGTCCAGGTGAACAATGTAGCGCTGCGTTTCCGGATCTGCCGTGGGCAGGATCTTCGTTACGGTGGCCGCGTACTGCCAGTCGCCGTATCCCAGGAAACGAACGGAAGCTTTCTGACCCAGTTCGATATTGGAAAAATTTTCCTCGCTGATCTTTGCCTCCACGGTGCGGTTCGTCGCGATGATAATCGCGATGGGCGCTCCCGTGCTGATGAGATCTCCCGGACGGGCAAACACTTTGGAAACGACTCCGTCGAATTGCGCGACGATCGTCATCTTCTCGAGCTGACGACGCTTCACCTTCAGCGTGTTTTCAAGTGTCGCGAGTTGCTGACTATTCGTGACTCCCTCAAGAGCAAGGCGCTGATCGATCTGCTTCACGAGACGACGCTGTTTCTCGAGTTCCGCCACCGGATAGTTGCCGGTCTTGGTGAGACGCTCGAAATTGGCCAAAGACTCGTTCGCGGACTCGAGTTCGAGTTTGATCGCAGAACCTACTGCGACTTTTTTCTTGGCGCTCTCGTAGTCGTTTTGGATCTGTTCAATTTCAAGCTTCAGATCGCCCGAATCGATCTCCACCAAGACTGAACCCGCCTTAATCGTCTGCCCCGGGTCCAGCTCGCTCTTGATCACGCGGCCGCTGATTTCGCTCTTCAGCTCCATCTGGTACTCAGCCTGCACGGTCACGCTGCCCGGAACCAAGCTTTGTGCTAGGCCCTTCGTTACGGCAGCGACCTTCGCAGTCGGTTTCAGGACAGCATTGAGGATCAGGATGAGGACCACGACCGCCGCGACCGCGATCAGTATCCGCTTTAACGGTGCCGTCATTGTTGGGCCGCTGGGATGTTCACGAGCGCGGGATCCGCCAACGTCGTGGACAAAAGTTTGGAGGTACGAAGCATATATTCATTGCGGGCGCCGAACGCGGTCAGCTGCCAGTCGTAAAAGTTGAGCTGGGCCGCATTGACGTCCGCGTCAGACACGACGCCGCGCGCCATCTCCTCCTTGCGTTGGTTCAATATGCTGACGGCCGAGCCCAGCGTTCGTTCGACGATGGAAAGATTACGGGCGGAAAATTCAAGTTGTCGCATCTGTGCCTCCACTGCGGCAATCGCGTCGGCCGTTTGTTCCTTGTAAGTCTGTTCCAACTGACGGCGCCGGATGAGCGAGCTACGTTTTGCGCTGCGCGTGGCGAAACCGTCAAAAACGTTCCAATTCACCGAAAAGCCCGCGTAGTAGGATCGCACTTTATATTTATCAGCGATGTTAACGGAATAACTGAACTCATCCTGCGTGGTGCCAAGCTGTAGATTAACGTTCGGGCGAAGTCGGGTGCTGGCGATCTTGTAGTTGAGACGCTCGACTTCGATCTGATCACGCGAGTTCTGCAGCGAGTACGTATTCAGGTCGGTGTGACCACTGAATTCCGCAGCAACACTTTGCAGGGCCGACGTGGCGGGGGTAACCGGTGGGATTTCTGTGGGAACCTGCTCGTCCGAAAGAACCGGGGTGCCGGAGAGCTTCGACAGATAGATCCGTGAGTTTTCATAATCCTCACTCATCCGGTCCGTCGCCAGCCGTGCCTGCTCGGCGGAAATGGTGGGTCCGAACAGATCAGCTTCGGCGATCACGTTCTTCTCGAACTTGGAGCGAGCGAGCGCGAGCTGCTCGTCGGCCAGGCGCGTGTTAAAACGCGAACGGGCGAGAGCCGCCTTGTTGACGACCACCTGCATGTACTGTGCGCGGATTTCTTCGACCAAGATCCGGTACGAGTCAGCGGATACACCCAATGCCAGTTTCTGCTGTAACTCGCCGATCCTCGTATTGTCGCGCAGGGCACCCCAGTGGTACACGGGCTGAATCACGTTAAAGCTGTAAGCCAGTTTTTTGGGATGAAGAATCTGATCGGGGTTGGTTGCTCCGGCCGGGGTACTTCCAGCGACGGCGCGAGTTTCGGTTACCCAAGGATAATACGAAGCATAACCTCCCGCACTCGGCAGCTGGCCGGCACGAGCGGTGATCCGATTCGCCTCGGCCAGAGCATTCTCGGAATTGCGAACGAGAATCCGTGGCGCCTGCTTGGCGGCTGAATCGATCATACTCTTGAGCGCCGGGAAGTAAGACTCAGGGAGCGGAAAGTTATCGCCGTTTACCAGCGGCGCGCCTTGCGCAACAGTTAAGCCCAGAAAAACGGGCACAAGGACAAGGGAGCGTAGGTAGCGGTGCATCAGTTGGATTGCAGAGGTAGAAACGTGAGAGACGACAACAGAATTCGACAGTGCATCAAACTCAGAAGACAAGCGGAAGCATTTAAGTTCCTTCACAAAATCGCAGGAGGCCGCGCGAAGAATGCTCAGGCAAGCCCAAATTCGAAGTGCTGGATGGTGCGAAGTTCTCAGTGCAAATGCGCGACAACCGACGGCACGTGACCCACTACCGTTCCGCCAAGCCAACCCACTTACGGCTCGGGGCGACGTTGTCGCAAGACAGACGTTACCCTTCGCCGCGCCAAGTCGCGCAGAGAATTGTCTCGCTCTGTCTCCAGCGTACGAATCGGGTTCCGCGGTCCGACCCATGAAAGCCCTTCACCACTGATGCCCAGAGCATTCATCACCGGAATCACGGGACAGGATGGCTCGTATCTATGCGAGTGGCTCCTTGAGCACGATTACGAGGTACATGGTCTCGTCCACCGACCGGACGCGCTCGCGAGCAGCAACATTCGGCACTTGGTCAGTAACACTGACGTTTTGGGCAAGCGACTTTTCCTGCACAACGGCGCATTTGAAGATGCCACTCATCTCCGGCGGATTATCAGCCGGGCAAAACCTAATGAGTTTTATCATCTGGCCGGGCAATCCAGCCCGCGCCTGAGTCTAGAGCTGCCTGAAAGCACGGTCGACAGCATCGGAATGGCGACGCTTCGGCTTCTGGAAATCCTCCGCGATCTGCCTGATCCCCCAAAATTCCTCTATGCTTCGAGCAGTGAGGTTTTCGGCTCTCCTCCGCACGCGCCTCAAGACGAGTTAACTCCACTTAATCCCACGACCCCATATGGTGCGGCGAAGGCCTTTTCGCAGCAGATGGCGCGAATTTACCGGATCGCGTATGGCCTGCAAACGTGCGCGGTCATTCTCTACAATCACGAATCTCCGCGCAGAAATTCGAACTTCGTTTCGATGAAAGTGGCGCGCGCTGCGGCCCGGATCAAACAGGGGCTCCAGGCAGACTTGACGTTGGGCAGCCTGGATGGTCGGAGAGACTGGGGCTGGGCTCCGGATTACGTCCGCGGTATGTGGTTAATGTTGCAGCAGGAAAACGTCGATGACTTCGTGCTGGCAACCGGATCGCTCAACAGCGTTTCCGATCTGGTGGCGTGTGCCTTCGCCCACGTCGGACTGAATTGGCGCGACTGCGTGCGCTACGATCCGGCACTCGTTTCATCGGTTGAGCCAGTCGCGCCCTGCGGAAATCCGGGCAAGGCTGGGAGAGTCCTGGGATGGAGAAATACGGTCCCCTTCAAAGAAATGGTTGCGCTGCTCGTGGAATCTGAACTCAAGAAACTGGTATGAGGAAAAAAGCGTTCATCACGGGAATCACAGGCCAGGACGGCTCCTACCTCACCGAGCTTTTGTTGGAGAAAGGATACGAGGTGCACGGACTCGTCCGTCGCGCGAGCACGATGAACCGTGGCAGAATTGATCATCTCAACGGCTTCGAGCACGGCACTGACAAACGCCTCTACCTTCACTACGGAGACTTGGCGGACAGTGTATCGCTGGTAAAACTCCTCTACTCACTTCAGCCCGACGAAATCTACAATCTGGCTGCCCAAAGTCACGTCCGCGTCAGTTTCGATATTCCGGAATACACGGCGGACATCACCGGCGTGGGCGCGGCTCGTATCCTTGAAGCAATCATCGAGTCAGGCATCGGCAAAAAGGTTCGGTTCTATCAGGCATCGTCGTCCGAAATGTTCGGCAAGGTTCAGGCGGTCCCCCAGACCGAAACGACCCCATTTTACCCGCGGTCTCCCTACGGCTGCGCCAAGCTCTTTGCGCACTGGCTGACGGTTAACTACCGCGAATCCTATAACCTTTTCGCGTGCAGCGGCATCCTCTTCAACCACGAGTCACCCC
>JBDSPT010000262.1:0-11350 GCA_039930205.1 Opitutus sp.
TAAAATCCGTCACCTCAGAGGCAAACAGACAACTTACGATTCTCCGAAGTTTCAAAATCTCATCTACTAAACTCTTGCGGCGGCTAAACGCGCCGATCAGGTTGGCCGAACATGGCCACGCAGGAATTTTATATCCGGAATGAGACGGACACGGAGGCCCGCGGGCCCTTTACGATCGAGCAATTGATGTCACTGATTGACTCGAGCCAGGTGACGCCAACGACTTTGTACTACGATCCGACGTCGGAACAGTGGACCGCGATCCAGGAGGACGCCGTTCTCAAAGACAGTTTGTTTCCAGATAAGAAGAAGCTGGTGATGCGTTCGGCTCCGAAGATGGAAACGCTGAATCGCGTGAGCAACACGTCAGCCCCAATCATGGTCGACGATCTCCTTGCCGCGGCAGAAGGAAAGACGTCGGAGACGAAGGGGATGAAAGATCCGTATGCAACCATGGCCCGAGCGGCCGGACTGGGTCGTTGGTCAGCGATTCTTGCCTTACTCGCCGCAGCTGCGGGTGAAGTGCTGCCTTCGACCGAAGTCATCACCGCAATGGATCCGATGAAAATCCTCCTGAATCCGATCGTGATTTTCGGCGCGCTGGATCTTTTCCTCGCGGTTATTCTCGGACTCGGGGCGGTCGCGTTTTACCCCTTCGTGCGCTTTCGTGCTGCGCTCGGCCTCGGGTTTATTGGTTTCATTTTCTTCACGCACGGCCAGCCCGACTTGCTGCTCGGCCTTGCAGCGGGTTCATTGGGCTTGTACTGTCTCACTGTATTCGTAACAAACTTTCCAGTCATCCTGTCCGCGCTGCTCGCAATCGGCGGATTCGCGTTTGTGACTTGGACGCTGCTTTCTTCCTGACGCGGCTTATCGCCTCAGGAGGCCCGGCGTGATGTTTAGCGCGTCCGAGACCTGGAAGACTTTCAAACAAGTCTACCGTAAAGAAATATGGCAGCCGAGGCAGCTAAAGAAATTTTCCCTGCGTGCGTGTGTCTACGCGACCTTGCGGGTAATCTCGATTTCGTGGACGGTCTTTAACGAAACGAAAGCGGCCAGCCGAGCCGCTGCGTTGAGTTTTAGTTCGCTGCTGGGACTCGGACCGCTCGTCGCCATCACCGTGTTGATTGCGGGCTTCACGCTGGATGAGAAGGATCCTGCTCTCGCGGCCAACACCCTTGGCCGATTGATCAATTTCGTCGCGCCGCAATTAGGCCAATACCCGCAGTCGGCGGCGGACAAAGTTCCGCCGCCGATCGAAGACCAAAGCGGCGACACCCCTCCCCCGACGGACTCGGAGCAGAACCGCTTCCCCCGCCCGCCGGAGTTTAGAGCCGTAGCACCGCAGAAAGCACCGGATTTAACCGAGCCTCTTCCAGTTAATCCCAAGGTCGTCGAGCTCCTGAACAACTTCATTGTGGGAGCACGGTCAGGATCAGCTGGTGCGTTTGGTTTTTTCTCACTCATTCTCATCGTCCTGTTCCTCTTCAAAACGGTTGAGGACACCTTCAACGAAATCTGGGGAGTGCGATCCGGCCGCTCGTTACTGCGGCGTATCGTTTATTATTGGACAGTCCTGACCCTTGGCGCCGTGTTGTTTTTCGCATCGGTGACCCTGCTCGGCGCGAGCGCCTTCATGAACGTCTTCACGGAGGCGATCGAACGACTTCCATTCTCGTCGCAGATGGCTGTTGCGCTCCAGTGGTCCGTTCCGGCGTTTTCGTTTACGCTCCTCGTGCTGCTGCTGACTGCCTTCTACCGCGTGATTCCGAACACGCGGGTTTACTGGCGGGCAGCGTTTACGGGCGCAGTCGTCGTCGCTTCGCTGATGTGGCTGAACAACTTCCTGGCGTTCCTGTATGTTCGCCGCGTGATCCTGGAAGAGAGCCTCTATGGTTCACTCGGCATCCTGCCAGTGCTCATGTTCGGCCTGTATATCTTCTGGCTCTATGTTCTGATCGGCGGGCAAATCAGTTACGCGGTGCAGAACGTTCACTTCCGCAACAGTCAGGCAGCGTGGAGCCATTTGTCCGAAACGATGCGAGAACGACTGCTCTTAGTCGTACTGCTCCGGATTTGCCGGCGCTTTCGCGACTGTCAGCCTCCCGTCTCGGCTGAGACCTTGGGTGCGTTGGTTAAGGTTCCCACGCAGATCCTCAACGAGTGCCTCAATCGCCTGGTTGACCTTAAGCTGATCGCTCCGATCGAAGCGCCGGCCAACGACGACTCAGCGGATTTGCTCTATCAGCCCGCAAAACCGCTGAACCGCATCACCATGTCGGAGTTCAAGCGGTTGGACGACAACTATGGCGACGATCCGGTGGGCAACACGTTGGAGCACTTGGATCCGATTCTCTACCACTACAACCGCGCCACCGAGCGGAACGCAGAGCAGGATTTCTTTAAAAAGAGCCTGGAGGATCTGTTCACGGAGTTTCCTTTTATCGAACCCAAGAAGGCGACCAACGCCATTCCGGGTACCGTGGCTTAATCCACAACCCTGCAATCGAAGTTCAACGCAGGCAGCTCGCCTGGGAGCGCAGGAGCATCCGCAAGCGAACTTCCAACGAAAGCGCCGTGTCGTTTCGATTTCAGGAGGAGGTATCTCTTCGACTGCATGGATCTGGCTTGGTCCGCGCTGCCGTTCGTTTCGCGGCAGAGAACCGTCGGCGTTCGGTTCCCACTTCGCCCTTGCCAGCAATGTCCCGCGACCTAGGGTCGGCGGTTTCTCCCCATGATTTCCTGGATTCAGAAGACCTTTCAGCAACACTTTCGCGTGATCTTCGCCGTTCTCCTGGCGATCGTCATCATTTCGTTTGTGTTCACCATTGGCGCGGCTCCCGGAATCGGCCGCGCCGAACGCCAGTCCTTGGAGCGTCGGGTGTTCGGCTACAATCTTGGCTCACAAGAGGACCAAAGCCGCCTCTTTGGTGATGCCGCATTGAGCGCGCAACTACAGGCGGGTTTCTCGCCCGAGAGCTCAGAGTTGCAAAGCTACGCTTTTCAGCGCGCCGCGTCGCTGACCCTGGCAGACCAACTTCACATTCCACCGACTTCGAACCAGGAGGTCTCTGAGTTCATCAAGACCCTCCGCGTTTTCGCCGGACAAGACGGCCAGTTCGATCCTCAGCGCTACACCTCGTTTCGTGATTCACTGAAGACGAATCCCAATCTTAAGGAAGCCAGCGTTCTGCGAATTCTGTCGGATGATGTCCGGGCCGGTAAATTGCAAAAGTTGCTCGCGGGTCCTGGCTACGTGCTCCCAGCCGATGTGAAGACGCAGCTTGAGCAGGCGGACTCGACCTGGACCTTGGGCGTTGGAACCGTGGACTACGCTTCGTTCAATCCCTCGATTCCGACCCCGGACGCCACGATCAATACATTCTTCGAGGAAAACGCCTTTCGGTATGAGATCCCGCCACGCGTTGAAGTGACCTACGCCGAGTTTTCGGCCTTGGCGCTCATGCCGACGACCACTGTAACCGAGGCGGAAGTACGGGCCTACTACGACGAGAACCCCGCTCGGTTTCCCAAACCTGCAGATGCTAAAGCCGACCCGAAGGTCGCACTGAAAAGCGATCCCGCCGCCGACTTCGCCGCCGTTCGTGCGCAAGTTGAGACGACCCTCAAACTGGATCGCGCCCGTCGTGCGGCGACGAAAGCGGCGTCCGATCTTTCGTTCGCCCTTTTTGAAGCGAAGTTGGCACCTGGAACCGCTGAGTTCGAAAACTTCCTCAAGGCCCGCAACGTGTCCCTCAAGTCGCTGGCGCCTTTCACTCGTGAAGCCGGCCCCGCCGAATTCGGTGGCTCGCAGGAAATCGCAGCCGAAGCCTTCAAGCTGAACAAGGAGCGTGCGCTGTCCGATGCCGTTGCAGCACCCACCGGCGCAGTCGTTTTGGTTTGGAAGGACCTTCAACCCGCGCGCAAGCCCCTGCTCAGCGAGATCCGCGAGAAGGTCGTCGCTGATTATGTCGACGGCGAGAAGCGCAAGCGCTTCGTCGAGCTCGGTCGCACAATTCGCACTACGGTCGAAGCACGATTGAAGGCGGGCGACACTTTCGAGAAGGCAATCGCTGCCGCTGCGAGCGCCAGCTCAGTGAAAATCGAAGCAAAGACACTTGCCCCGTTTTCCCGCCGTCAGCCGCCGCCGGACATCGACTACTCAGTGTTCGGAGCGCTTCAGCGGCTGGATAAAGGTCGCGTGTCTGACATGATCATCGCGAAAGAGCACGGGCTGATCGTTTACGCGGCTGACAAGAAGTTGCCTGATCTCAACGAGAGCAGTCCACAATTTGCCGCCGCTCGCACTCAAATCGCGATGGCCAGCGCCCGGATCGGTTCGAACTCGTACCTGAACGACCTGATCACGGGCGAACTGAAGAAGTCAGAACCGGCTCAACCAAAATAATTCATCCGAGCGATCCCGGCGGATCCAGTCCGCGCCGGATCCAGTTTTCACCTTTAGGGCGGGTTCCTTCACCCGCCCTTTTTCGTGCAACCATTCATCCACGAGCTCTGACCGTTCGCCCTGTTTCATCTCGATCCTTCCCTGCCCTGACCCGAGAGTAACGTGCACATGCCGCTGCACTTCTACTCCCCGAAGACTCTGCCGTGCAGACTATGTGGCGATGGGTTTGAGCATCAAGCCCACGGCGCCGAGGATGTGTTGCAGGTATGTGCAACGTGTGGTCAAGAGGTCAGCCGCCAGCTCGTCCAAACTATCAGCACACCGAAACTTTCCGGTGGCGCATCCGTCTCTTTCGCCAAGCAATCCGGTTTTACCGTGTTGAAGCGCAACACCGACGGGCATTTTGAGAAGCAGTAACTTTTCGACACGCCCCGTGTTCTCGTTTCCACTCAACGGCCTGTAAATTTATCATGTCTCGCTTCCTCGCTCGCGCAGTTCTCATCGTCATAAGCCTCAGCGTTCTGGCTCGAGCCCATGCTCAAGAACCGGCAACTCCGCCCCCCTTCGCGTCCGCGCCGACCCTCACCGTCGAGGAATGTATCGCGCGTGCCCTTGAAAAGAACTTCGACCTGAAGGTCGAGACCTTCTCGACCGACATTGCACGTGAATCGCTGAACATTGCGAACGCCCGCTTCGAGCCAAACTTGACGGCGTCCGCCCAACGGTTCGTGTCCCAGGATCCGCCCATTGCCGGTGGTCGGCGTTCCGATGCGACCGACACGAGGATCGGTGTCAGCCAGTTTCTGCCTACGGGTGCCACGGTCGACCTCACGCACAGCTTGGGTCGTAGCGGCGGCAACTTCTCCAGATACGCTTTCAATCCCGTTTACAACAGCGACGTGGCGCTGGTCGTCACCCAGCCCCTTCTTCGTGGTGCTGGGATCGCTTACAATCGGTCGCTGATCGAACGCACTCGTTTGGGTGTTTCGATCGCGCGGCTGAATTTCCGAGGCAGCGTGCTGCAGGTTGTCCGCGACACGGAAGCCGCTTACTATAACCTCGTGTTCGCCCGTGAACAGCTCGCGGTGAAACAACATAGCCTTGGGCTGGCCCAGCGCTTGTTTGAAGAAAATCGCACACGGAAACTGACCGGCGTGGCCACGGATCTCGACGTGCTTTCCGCCGAAGTCGGAATCGCCACCGCGCGCAACGGTGTGGTCATCGCTGAGCAGGGCGTGCGCAACAGCGAGGATACGCTCATTGCGTTGATCGGGCAGTTCGAATTCGACCAGGACCTCGGCACGGTCGGCCTGCTTCCGTATCAGGAACCTTCCCCCTCGTTTGATTTGTCCTACAAACTCGCGCGCGAGAATCAGCCCGACTATCTGGCCGCGCAGACGGCGATCAAACAGCTCCAGATCGATGCCAGCACCGCCAAGAGCAACGCCCGTCCCACGCTGAACGTCGGCGGGAGTCTCGGCTATACCGGCATCGACCGGTCCTACCGCGGCGCCGTTGACGCGACACAAAATGGCGACGGGCACAGCTGGGGCTTGGATCTCTCTTTGTCGGTGCCATGGGGACTGCATGCAGACCGCGCTCGCTACCGTTCCGCCATCGCCAGCCTGCACCAGCAGGAGGCCCGGTTGCAGTCGATTGAACAGAATTTGCTCGTGAGGGTTCGTTCCGCGGTCCGTGCGGTTGAAACGAATACACAGAGCGTCGAGATCAATCGTAAGGCGACGGAGCTCGCGACGCGGCAGTACGAGCTCGAGCTCGCGCGGTTCAAGGCCGGGCTTTCGACGAGTCGTCAGGTGCTCCAGGTTCAGGACGACCTCGAGACGGCGCGGGTAAACCAGTTGCTCGCCCAAGTGAATCTGCGGATCGCGATCGCGAATCTCCATCAGCTGGAAAGCAGTTCGCTCCAACGTTACCGCATCAACATCTCCGACTAGACGGTTTCCTCTCGTGTTTCACTGCGAGGGGCACGAACCGATCCGTGACGGTCCGGCTGGATGGATTCGTCACCACGACTCACACACGCTACGCTCTCTTTAAACGGCTCCAAGTCGTCGGATGTGGGAACGGTTTCGCGTTGAGTGACCAAGGGTCCAGTTGAGCGGTGACGCTAAGGGAAGCTCGTGCGGGTCTAAATTCCCTCGTCGCTGACCGGCTTTGAGGTAGACCAAGCAGCATTCTGCTTATGCCTACCCCTCTTTTGATCCGCGTCTTCTTTTGGATTTGGCTGATTGCAGCCATCACGGCGGGTCGGATGTTCTGGCTGCAGCGACTGCCGCTGCCAGCCGTGCAAGGCATTCTCCTCGGGCTCACCCTTCTGCTCATCCTCGCCTATCGCATCGTCAGTGGATTCCGCCGCTGGGTCGATCGCCTCGATCTGCGTGCTCTCGTCCTGCTACATATCACGCGTTTTGTCGGATTCTACTTTCTTGTGTTATATCACCGCGGTGAGCTGCCCTACGCTTTCGCCGTTCCGGGCGGAATCGGTGACATCATCGTCGCAGCACTCGCGGTGGTCGTTGGGTTCCTCCCCCTGAGTGAAACCTCGCGATTGCGGGCGATCACCATTTGGAACGTGATTGGATTCATCGATATCCTCCTTGTTGTATTTACCGCGGCACGGATTCAAATGTCGGGCGGACTTGGTCTGCTGCCGCTGACTTATCTTCCGCTGAGCCTTCTGCCCACGTTCCTCGTCCCGCTCATCATTGCGTCGCACCTCGCGATTTTCGCGCGAGTGAAACGTACACAAGCGACGCTCGCGCGCAGATAGAGAAGTTTACCATCAAGCGTTCGCTCCTCCTCCCCTCATGTCACTGCGAGTGCGCCGACCCCTCGGGACCGTGACATTCCAGCGGGATTACTTCGTCGCTGCGCTTCTCGCCATGACCGAAACGGAGAAGGATCCACGACCGATCGTGGTCACGACGGGCAGACGCGCCTGCTTCCTGCGATGACCCCGCAGCGACTATACCTCTACTGAACCTACGCCAATACGCGCTTAACTCCGAAACAGTTCCGAAACGGCTTTCACGCTGCCGGCGTTCAACACTCGATGAGCGGGAAGCTGCGTGCGGAACCAGGTTCTCTGCTTCTTCACGAGCCGACGCGTGTTCCTTTCGATCTCGGTCGTGAGCTTCGTCGCGTCAAGTCGTCCTTGTAGCACATCGATGACCTCGCGGTAACCGATCGCTCGCGCTGCACTCGGGTTGTCGCTCAAACCTACTGCCAGCAAGCGTCTCACTTCGTCGACCAGAGCCGCGCTCATCATGGCAGCGACTCGCATCTCAATGCGCTGGTTCAAGTCATCCGGTTCGCGATCCAGCTGCGTCAATTCGAGATCCCAATCTGCAAATGGCGACACTTGCTCCGCGAAATCTTTGGCCAGCACGTCAAGCGTTTTGCCAGAGGCCAGGCAACGCTCCAGGGCACGGACAACGCGGCGAGGGTTCGCGGCATCGAGACTCCCCAAACCTTGAGCATTCAGTTCCCTCAAGCGTCCCAGTGCTTGCTCTTTGGTCAGTTGAGCCACGGACATACGCAAGTCCAGCGAGACCGCCACGTCGTCGACCACGGGTGCAAAAAACGCTCTCAGGTAAAAGCCGCTTCCGCCAACGATCAGCGGCACGCGCCCACGCGCTGTGATCTGTTCAAGTGCATCGCGGGCGAGGGCAACAAATCGAGCGACGTCCATCCGCTCACTCACGTCGCAGCAATCGATGAGGTGATGCGGGACAAGGGCCAGCTCCGAGCGCGTCGGCTTCGCTGTACCAATGTCCATGCCCCGGTAGAACAGCAGTGAGTCGCACGAAATAATTTCGGCGTTGTTGGCCTGCGCCAAGTGCAGAGCCCATTCCGTTTTTCCCACGCCGGTGCAACCTGTCAGCGCCCGCAGCACCGGCTTCTCGGTCGAGGGTGACGCCACAAGGCCTTCGTTCAACTCCGCTTCGTGCCCGCGACCAGCCCAGCCGCGACAGACTTGAGTTTCTCCACTGTCTTCGACGCCGACCCAAGGTTCTCGCGAATACAGTTCACGAGCACACTGCCTACCACCACGCCATCAGCCATCGTCGCGATCTCAGCGACTTGGGCCCGCGTCGAAATCCCGAAGCCCACCGCAACGGGAAGCTGGGTATGCCGGCGAATCATGGCCACCGCGTCCGGAATGTTGCTCGCGATCTGATCGCGCACGCCCGTTACGCCTTCACGCGACACATAGTAGATGAATCCGGTCGTCGCCCCGACGATCCGTGCAACGCGAGCTTCGGGCGTGGTCGGAGCAACAATAAACACTGTATCAACCCCGTGCGTACGGCACGCGGCGGCGATTTCATCCGCCTCTTCCGGCGGCAGGTCCAACGTCAAAATTCCATCGACCCCCGCCTTCTTCGCGGCGCTGACGTAAGCATCAATGCCATTTGAGAAAACCAAATTGTAGTACGTATAAAAGACAATGGGCACCTCGCTGAACTCCCTGATCCGGCTAACGAGTTCAAAGACCCGCGCGGCCGTCATCCCGCTCTTGAGCGCACGCTGGGCCGCGAGCTGGTTGGTCAAACCATCCGCCAGCGGATCGGAAAACGGGACGCCCAGTTCGAGTACATCAACCCCGCTCTCCAGCAATGCGCGGCAGGCGAGCAGCGAGGTGTCAAAGTCCGGATCGCCGGCACAGAGATAGGCGACAAATGCGGCGCGGTTCTGGGCTTTGGCTCGTTCGAAAGTCTGCGCGATGCGGGACATGAACCGTCATCGCCGCAAAAAGCGTCGCTCGGCGCAAAGGCAAAATTACTTCAAGCCCAACGTCCCAGATTGATTCATTCCACTGTTCCAAGGTCTGCGGGCAACGTCGCCGCCGGAATCGTGAAGTCGACCAGCACAGGCCGGTGGTCGGACAGGAAACAACGCACGATCTCGCAATGGACCACACCACACGCCGACGGCAGGAACACGAAGTCGAGCAGCCGGCCGGGCAGCGGGGAAGGAAACGTCCGACCGGTCGCCGGATGGAGCACATATTCTCCGTGATCCGAAAGATGACTCAGCAGCGCCGCGGTCGCATCCGCACTCGTCCCGGGATTGTTCAAATCACCGCACACAATCGCCGGCACGTGCCAGCGCCCTCGGGTTTCCCGCTGTTTCTCCGTCAGCCAGGCGAGGAGCCGACCGATCTGTCGGATCCGGTGCTCTCGAGAGCTGAAATGGAGGTGAATGTTGACGAGCGGAACCAGTCGGCCGTCCACCTCGATTTCGGAAAACAGAAATCCTTTCTCTCCCACGCTCCGTTTGCCGAACACGATCGTTTCATGCGCCACGATGGGGAAGCGGGAAAGTAACGCGTTCCCGTAGCTGAGGTTCAGCAATCCACCGCGACGGTTGTGCACGCCGAGCACCGCGTACTTGAATCCCGTATGGAGCTGCAGGTACTCAAGGTGATCGAAATTTCCCGCCCACAAGGAGCGTTCATCCACTTCCTGGAGTGCGACGATGTCGGGATTCAGGTCTACAATGAGTTTCGCAATCTTCCGCAGGTTCGCCCGCAATTTTTGGCCCGACGTAAAGCCTTGGATCGGAGCCAGCCCCCGGCCGTGGGCGATGTTGAAAGTAACGAGACGCAAACGGGACATGAACGCAGGAAATGCTGAAAACCACGCCAGCAGTGGCAACGGCAAACCCGGACTTTGTGACGATCATTCATCTTTCGACTTTCGTCGCGCGACAAGTGAGCCGATGACTCAGGTCGGACTCATGCGTCATCGCCTTCCCACCCACAGCGCGATCGATGTGAGAGGCGCTCGCTCACCAATGGTTACTTGCTCAGGCTCCGATAAAATGATCGCCTCCCGCCAGGTCGTCCGTCGCAACCCATGAAAATGCTTTTGCAGCTGCTCGTCGCCGGTTTGTTGGTATCCAGCGTAGTCTCCTGCCGGAAGTCGTCGGCCGCAATTCCGGCCACCGTGGTTCACGGCCAGGTTTTCCTCGTTCTCAAATCCGGCATCGCGATGAAGCTCGCACTGGCTTCTGTCAACGTGGTCCCCGAGCTCGATGCGATTGCCGCCGGCGATGCCGCCCAGAAGCAATGTGAGTCTACGCTCGGCCTTGCGCAGACCGATCTCACTCAGGAAATTTCCAGTCTGCAGGGCCAGCTGGCGTCTCGCCGCGACGCATTGCGCCGGAAACAGGAGCAACTCACCGCCGAGACCGATGCGATGAGAGATCGTCGGGATTTCTCCGAGTCGTACAATGCGAAGGTCGCGGAGATCAGCGCGATTCAAACGGAACTCTCGCGCGGCGACAGCGTGAAGGAAAAAACCGAGACGATTCGAAAAAGTCGCGAAGGCGCACTGCGAAACTATCCGAATGAGTTCGCGGAAGCGTTGATCGCTGCGGTCAAACCGACGGGCGTCACTCGCACCAATGCGGACGGCGAGTTCACGATCGAAATTCCGAAGCGCCAGGGGCGCGTCGCCCTGATGATTGAAGCGTCACGCGAGTTGGAACGCGTGGAGCACTTCGTGTGGTTCGTCTGGCTTGATCAGCTAACCACCGATAGCGGCGTTTACCTTTTCTCGAATCACAACGTTCTCAGCTCTGCCAGCTCCGCGAACGTTGTGAACATGGTGGCCGCGCTGCCGGAGAATTGAGTCGGCGACTGCAGCGGAGGCCACACCGCAACGGGCTGGCCTTGGACGTAAACCGGTATTCCTGCCTCCGATCCGATTCAATCCGACCCCAGTGAGACTGTGCCACGCAACGCTGACTAAAGTAGTCGACCCACAAACACGATGCGGCAAACGCCTACGTCGGACGAAGGAAGATACTTTGGCCTCGTGCGGCGCAGAACGGTTACGATTTCAAAAATGCGCGCCGCCCGCGAAGCAGCGCCATGCCTAGCAGCCCGCTTCCGAGTAACAATACCGTCGATGA